>CAYMNX010000849.1:0-9981 GCA_964391905.1 uncultured Rhizobiaceae bacterium | reverse complement strand
CAGGCGCGCTGGTACTACCGGCTCAACAGCGAATATGCGCGCGCGACCAGCGAGCGCCGCCCCTTCGTCAATCCAGTGAAGGATCGCGTCCTGCGTTGGCGCAGCTGAGCGTCTTTTCATCCCGCCCCTTGCCTTGACAGGGCAAGGTGCAATCGCAAGCCGCCCCTTCCGCCGTTGCCGCCGCATCGTTACTCTGGCGCCGGCTGAGAAAGGGGCCCGTTCGTGGACGTCGACAGCGCAAATCCCCTGCGCGAGATGTGGTATTACGCCGTGCCTGGCGCACGACTGAAACCCGGCAAAATGCTGAAGAAAATTCTTCTCAGCGAGCCCGTGCTCCTGGGTCGCGCGAGCGATGGGCGCGTCTTCGCGCTCCGCGACATATGCCCGCACCGCGGCATCCCTTTGAGCGACGGCAGCTTCGATGGCCGGGAAATCGAGTGCTGCTACCACGGGTGGCGCTTCGACCCGGCCGGGCGCTGCACGGCGATCCCCTCTCTCGCCAGCGGTCAAAAATTCGAGCTGAGTCGCGTTGCGGTCGCGACCTATCCGGCGCGTGAGGTGCAAGGGAATGTCTGGGTCTTCTTCGGCCGCGACCCCGCCGCCGCGCCCGAGGTGCCGATCCTCCCCGTAATCGGGGAGCGTGGACCCAATCTCTATGAGACCGTCCTCCTCCCCTGCAGCATCGATCATGCCGTGATCGGCCTGATGGACCCGGCACACGGGCCCTTCGTCCACCGCTCCTGGTGGTGGCGCAAGCCCGGCTCGATCCACGAGAAGGAGAAAGCCTTTGCCGCAAGTCCTTTCGGCTTCACCATGCTGCGCCACAAGCCGTCAAGCAATTCGAATGCCTATCGGCTCCTCGGCGGCGCGCCCGAGACCGAGATCAGCTTTCGCCTGCCGGGCGTCCGGATCGAGCAGATCACCGCCGGTCGCCACGCGGTGGTGAACCTGACCGCCGTGACGCCGATTACCGCAGACGAGACGCAGGTCAACCACGCGATCTATTGGAACGTGCCCGCGCTGACCCTGCTGAAGCCGCTCTTGCGGCCCTATGTCCGCGCTTTTCTCAACCAGGACCGCGCCATCATGGTGCGCCAACGCATCGGTCTCCAATATGACCCGCCGCTGGCGCTGATCGATGACGCGGACATGCAAGCGCGCTGGTACTATCGGCTCAAGGCCGAATATGCCCGCGCAACGCGCGAGCGCCGCCCATTCGTCAATCCGGTGAAGGATCGGGTCCTGCGCTGGCGCAGTTGAGCCGCGTTCCTGGCTCTTGCGCGGCACGCGGCAACCGCCCAGAGTCGGTCGGTCTTTCGTTCCGTAGCGTGGGAGACGCGCATGAGTGAAACCGCGGCGGGAGCCGCCGCGTCCGTGCTGGCGGCGCTGAGCTTCGATCGCAACGGCCTCGTTGCGGCGATCGCGCAGCAGCACGATACCGGCGAGGTGCTGATGCTCGCCTGGATGAATCGCGACGCGGTCGCGGAGACGCTCGCGACGGGGCGCGTCTGCTACTGGTCACGCTCGCGCCGCGCGCTCTGGCGCAAGGGCGAAACCTCGGGCCATGTGCAGCGCCTCGTCGAGCTGCGCGTCGACTGCGACGGCGACGCGATCCTGCTCAAGGTGGATCAGTCGGGCCCCGCTTGCCATACCGGCGAGCGCAGCTGCTTCTTTCGCGCCGCCCGCGGCGACGCGCTCGTCAAGGTCGAGACGTAACGGACCGCGCGGCCCGTGCCCACGCAACGCTCCCGAAGGGAGCGAAACGATCACGCCCGCGGTTTGGCCAGGCCGCCCACTATTCCTTCGGGCAGACGAGCGTCGCCTGGACGTCGCTGTAGACGACCTGGTTGTAGGATTTTCCGCCGCAACGCGTGGTGTAGTCGGCCAAGGCCTCGTTGTAGCGCGTCACCGCGTCGTTGTAGCTCGGCGTCGCTTCATCGGCGAGAGAGATCGCGGCATGATCGCTTTGCGCCAGCAATTGCTTATAGTTGTCGATCTCGGCCTCGTTATTGACATTGATATGGGCGCGGCTCGTCGCGAGCTCGTTATTGAGCCGGGCGACCGTTTGCTGGCTGTTCTGATAATCCCGCTGGCGCTCCTGCAGCGCGCCGTAAAGCTCCGTCACGCGCTGCTGCGCGCATAAGCACGCGCGGATCGTTTCGCGATCGTCGATCACCGCCTGCGCGGCAACAGGCCCGCCCCAAGCCGCCCCGATGAAGGCGAGGGATACCGCTCCGAATACATAGGCTCGCATCATCAAATCTCCCAACCCAGCGCGCGTCGTCGTATCAATCTGGACCGGCTCCGCCACGCATGCGATATTAGTTTTCGCATTCGATTGGGTGAGCGGCAAGAGACTATCGAATGTCTGTGAGGGGAAACGGCAGGCCTGCGCCGGGACTGTCGGGTGGTATGGGGGAGAGCATGAGAAAACGGAGAACCTTCGCCTGTTGCGTCGCTCTTTTGGCGGGGTTGGGGATCGGCGGGTGCACAGAATGGTCATTTGCGCCACCGATGCACGGCTATTCCAATACCGAAAGCGTGACCCTTGCGGCGGCGAGGCAGGGCGCGCCGCAAAATTCGAGTCGCTTCGTCGATTATCTTGCCAAAGAGTATGTCGCGCTGGCGGTCAATCTCGACCGGCAGGGCGATTTCGCCGATGCCGATTACTTTGCACGCAAGGCCCTGGTGACCGAGAAGGGTGAGATCGTGCCGCCCGAGAATAACACCAATTGGGCCATTCCGCTCGAAACGCCATACGGCTTCCGCACGCAGCTGGCGCAAGCACGCACCCGGCTCGTCGCCGCGCTTGATGGCGGCGCCCGCGAGCGCGCCCCCGCCGTCGCGGCGCAGGCCCAGGCGCGTTACGACTGCTGGACCGAGCGCATGGAAGACGAGTGGCAGCGGGCGCGCAACGGGCTGTGCCGCAGCGAGTTTCTCGCCGCCATGGACGAGCTCGAGGGCAAGCCCGCGCCGGCTGCCGCCCCTCCTGCCCCTGCCGCCACGGCGGCGACGCAGATCGACGTATATTTCGACTTCAACAAATCGGGGCTCACGCGCGAAGGCCGGCAGATCGTGCAGCAGATCGCGGCGCAGCTCAAAAGCGACAGCGCCGCGACCGTGACAGTCACCGGCAAGACCGACCTCGCGGGGACCGACAGCTATAATCTCGCCTTATCGAAGCGCCGTGCCGAAGCGGTACGCGCCGAGCTCGTCCGCAACGGCGTTGCCGCGAGCCGGATCACCACGCGATGGTCGGGAAAGCGCGAGCCCCCGATCAAGACCGGCGACGGCGTGCGCGAGCCGCGCAACCGCGTCGTCGAGGTGGTGATTCGCTGAAAGCTCGCTCCAGCGACGCCTGAGTCCCTCGAAGGTGCCGAGCGACAATCGGAGGCGCTGGCAGCACGTCAATGCGCGAGGATGACGGGGATTTCCGCTTCCATGATGATATGCCGTGTCGCGCCGCCGAATATCATTTGCCGCAGCCGGCTCTGCGTATAGGCGCCCTTCACCAAGAGATCGCATTCGGCCGCCTGGGCTTCGGCGAGGAAGACCTCGCCGGCTTGATGATTGGTCGCGGCGATGGAGCGCGAGGTCGCAGGGATGCCACGCAACCGCAGCGCCGCCGCCAGATCGTCGCCGGAAGGGCCGGGCTGCATCGCGCCCTCGACGGATAGCACCTCGACCGTCCGGGCAAGCGCCAGATAAGGCATCGACATCGCCACGGTCCGCGATGTCTCGGTGCTGCCATTCCAGGCAATGATGATGCGCTCGCCGATCGTCGACGGCGCTTTGGGCGGCGCCATGAGCACGGGCCGGCCGCTTTCGACGAGCGCATCCTCGAGGGTCGCCTCGGCGAGCGAAGCGAGCTTCGCCGGCCGCTCGACGACAATGAGATCGAAGATCCGACCCAGCGAGCCGACCACCGCGTTCTGCCGTCCGGATTCCTCGCGCCAACCGGCGCTTACGCCTTGCGTCGGCGCGGCCGCGGCGCTCGTCACCGGCACGTCGTGGCGACGCATGAAATTTTCGAAGAGCGCGCGTGCTTGATCCCGCCGGTCCTGTCCTTCGCGCTCGAGCGTGCGATCGACTTCGGACGATACCGAAAATCCCATCTCGCCGCCGAACACGACCGCATACTCCGTGGTGAGGGCGTTCAGCCCGATGATGCGTCCGTCGAATTTGCGCGCGGCGAGCAAAGCCGTTTCAAGCACCGGTGTTGCCGTGCCGTCGCCGATAACCGTCAAGAGGGTTCGCATGGAAAACCTCATCGGCCATGCAGCGCGAGGGCTGCGCCTGTATAGTTATATGGCACGTAATTATATCGCATGTGTGCTGATCGCCCAAAGATGGTTTGGGGGGATGACCGCTCGGGACAAGAGCTTGCGCGCGCAATGACGCAGCGCAACAGTTACATCCGATTGCGAGAGGAGGGAGTACCCATGAAGACCCATAATCCACCCACAGTTGCACCTGGAACCGGCTACAGCCATGGCATTGAGCTGTCGCGAGAGGCGCGTCTTTACTATCTCGCCGGCCAAATCGGCGTCGCCCCGGACGGCAAGATGGCCGCCGATATCCGGGGGCAGGCCGAGCAGGCCTGGCGCAATCTCACCGCGGTGCTGGCCTCGGCCGGGATGGGCATCGAGAACATCGTCAAGGTGACGCATTTCTTGACCCGCCGCGAGGATATCGCGACCTATCGCGAAGTCCGCGCCCAGTTTCTCGGCAAGCATGCGCCGGCCTCCACCTTGCTTGTCATCTCGGCTTTGGCGCGGCCCGACGCCCTCATCGAAGTTGAGGCGATCGCCGCGAAGGAATAGTGCGGCACCTTCTTCTTAGTGGCTGCTGTAGCCCTCGTCGGCGAGGTTCAAGAGCGGGAAGGCGCTATGGACATGCGGCGGCGTGAGCGCGGGCGCCGCCGCGACATAGGACTGATCGATCTCATGGAAGCCCGTGAGGCCGAGGAGGCCGAGGCAGGTCCTGATCTCGTGCTCCTGGATCTCGAGCACGCGCGCGACGCCCGCGCTCGACGCCGCGGCGAGACCATAGAGATAAAGCCGGCCGATCGCGACGGTATTGGCGCCGAGCGCCAAGGCCTTCACCACATCGGTGCCGCGATAGAAGCCGCCGTCGATGATGATCTGCGCCCGGCCGCGCACCGCCGCGACGACTTCCGGCAGGATGTCGAGCGTGCCGCGCACATGATCGAGCTGGCGGCCGCCGTGATTGGTGACATAGATGCCGTCGACGCCGTGATCGCAGGCGATCACCGCGTCCTCCGCGGTCTGAATGCCTTTGAGGATCAGCGGCAGCTTTGCGCCGTGCTTGTCCTTGAAGCGCTTGACCTCGGCCCAGGAGAGCGATTGCTGGCGATAATCGCCGCCATCGTCGAGGATCGAGCGGTTGGAGACGCGGCGCGAGATGTCGCGCTCGCGCCGGCCATAGAAGGCGCTGTCGACGGTGTAGCAGAAGGCTTCGAAGCCGGCGGCGACGGCGCGATCGACGATCTCGTCGGTGAGGCTGTCGGGGCCGCGGCGATAGAGCTGGAAGAATTTGCGGTTGTTGGCGGCCTTCGCGGTCGCCTCGAGCCCCGGATTGCTGACCGAGCTCAGCATCTGGGGAATGCCGAAAAGCGCCGCGCCACGCGCGACCGCGGCCGCGCCCTCGGGATCCAAGCGCTCGAGGCCGCCGACCGGCGCCAGCATCACCGGGAGCCGCGCCTTCTTGCCCATGACGGAGCCCGAGCATTCGACGCCCGAAATGTCGCGCAATACGCGGGGCCGAAATGCGACCGAATCGATCGCATAGCGGTTGCGCTTTAAGGTCGTCTCCGTCTCGGCGGCGCCGACCACGTAATCCCAGCGCTCGGCGGTGAGCTTCAGCCGTGCCGCCTTGATGATCTCATGCTGGGTTGCGAACCGGTCCTGAAGTCCGCTCGAATTGGCTTGCTCGGGCATAGCCCCCTCCCCTACGCGTCTTGGCTTTGACGAAGTCTAGAGCCTAGCCAAGACGCCGTAGGAGAGCCAGAGCCTAGCCATGCGCTGTGAGCACTTTGCCGCCGGCCGTCACGGGCTTTGCCGCGATGAGGCAGAAAGCGATCATGCACGGCTCCTTGCCGCGATTGATCCAATTATGGATCGTGCCGCGCTGAACCAGCACATCGCCTGCCTTCAGATGGACGACCGCACCGTCGATATCCATGTCGATCTCGCCCGACATGACCACGGCGTAGTCGATCGAATCCGTGCGGTGATTGCGCGCGGCGACGCCCGGATCGAAGCGCACGACCCGGAACACCGTGCCGTTGTCGAGTGTCGTGCCGACCTTGCGCTTGGCCTCGTCGCTCGATCCGTCGTTGTTGACCGGGAAGCCCTCGGTCGTCCACACCACGCAGGCCGTGGCGCCCGGGCGGCCCGATGAGACCTCCTTGCCGATTTCGTCATGGAGCACGATCGCCCGGCCGGTGCTGTCATGTCCGGTCACGACCCGCCGTATTTCCAAGCTCATTCAAAATCTCCCATTGATGCGAGCCCGTCACCTTCTTGCGCCGGGGCCGCGCCGTCAAGATTCGATCTTCGCCATCGCCGACGCTAAAGTGCTGCGCGAGGCAGGGAAGCACCGTTGGAACCCGATCAGCAGGCCGATCTACTGGCGCCGCGCGCGGCGCCGACAATTGCCATCGAGGCCGAGCCGGCACAGGTGGCCGTGCCCGCGCGCTGGCGCGCCACGCGGCGTGCCCTAACGACGCTCGTCGTCATCCTGGTCGGATGGGAGCTGCTCGGCCGCTTCGTCTTGACCGATCCGCTGTTCTTCGCACCGCTGTCGGAGGTTGCGATCGCGGCCGCTCATCTGTGGCAAAGCGGCGAGCTCCAAACCCATATCTGGGTGAGCTTCAGCGAGCTCTTCGAGGGGGTGATTGCGGCGATCGTCGTCGGCATCGGCATCGGCGTTGCCCTTGGCACGAGCCAACGCGTGCGCGACTATTCCGAGATCTATATCACCGCGCTTTATGCGACGCCGCTTGTCGCAGTGACGCCGCTCTTGATCCTGTGGCTCGGCATCGGCGTCGTCTCGAAGGCCGCGGTGGTCTTTCTGACCGCGGTGTTCCCGATCCTCATCAATACCGCCTCGGGCATTCGCGCAACCGAAGCCCTGCTCATCGAAGTGGCGCAGAGCTTTTGCGGCACGCGTGCCCAGATCATCACCAAGGTGATGCTGCCGTCGGCCGTTCCCTTCATGCTGACGGGAATTCGCCTCGGCATCGGCCGCGGCATCGTTGGCGTGGTCGTCGGCGAGCTTTTCGGCGCGCGCGCGGGCTTGGGCTACCTCATCTTCACCTCGGGCCAGACTTTCGACGTGCCGGCGCTTTTCGTCGGTATCATCACCTTGGCGGTGATGGGCGTCGGCCTCACTTTCGCAGCCGAGCTGGTCGAGCGCTATGCGCTGCGCTGGCGCCGCCCGGTCGAAGTCGAGTGAGCGGGGCGATGGACCACGCCGCGAGCGTCAGCATCGAGCATCTCGAGATGGAGTTCGTCGCGCGCGGGCGGCGGCAGAAAGTGCTCGAGAATATCGATTTCGACATCGCCTCGGGCGAGTTCTTCGTCATCGTCGGACCGTCGGGCTGCGGCAAGACGACGCTGCTGCGCATTCTCCAAGGTCTCGTGCGGCCGACCGGCGGCCGCGCCACCATCGGCGGCAAAACCATTACCGGGCCCGGCACCGATCGCGGCTTCGTGTTCCAGAACGACGCGCTCTATCCGTGGCGCAATGTCATGCGCAACGTCGTTTTCGGCCTCGAGTTGCAGGGGATCGCCAAGAGCGAGGCGATGCGGCGCGCGCAGGCGATGATCGATCTCGTCGGCTTGCACGGCTTCGAGAAATACTATCCGCATGAGCTTTCGGGCGGCATGCGGCAGCGCGTCAACCTCGCCCGGGCGCTCGCGATCGAGCCCGCGATCCTGCTGATGGACGAGCCTTTCGCAGCGCTCGACGCGCTGACGCGCGAGAGCATGCAAAGAGAGCTTCTCCGCATCGCCGCGGTGGCCGGCACCACGGTCGTCTTCATCACCCATCAGATCGACGAGGCCATCCTCCTCGGCGATCGCGTCGCGGTGTTCTCGCCGCGACCGGGCCGGCTGCGCGAGGTTCTTCGCATCGAGCTTCCCCGGCCGCGCGAGCCGGACGTGAAGCAGAGTCCCGCCTTCCAGGCCTATGTCAGCCATGTCGCCAAGCTGATCGGCAACGCGTAGTTGCTTCACGAGGGCGAGCAGGGTTGGTCCTGAGCTCGTCGAAGGGGCGGTGCGAGCGTGAGCTCGAAACCAAAACGGCGCGGGTAATGCCCGCGCCGTTTCTCGTTCCGGAGAACGGAGGTTACGAGTTGGACCCGGTCCAGACCGGCTTGCCGCTCGTGTCCTTGATGTTCTGCTTCCAGCTGGTCTCGATGATCGAGACGACATCCGGCGGGAAGGCGACGTAGTCGAGATCGGCCGCCATCTTGCCGCCGTTCTTGAACGACCAGGCGAAGAAGTCGAGCACCGCCTTCGCGTTTTGCGGCTTGTCCTGCGCCTTGTGCATCAGGATGAAGCTCGAGGCGGTGATCGGCCAGGACTGGTCGCCCGGCTGATCGGTCAAAAGGAGATAGAAGCCGGCCGCGTTCTTCCAGTCGGCGTTCTTGGCCGCTGCCTGGAAGGTCTCGGCGCTCGGCATCAGCGCCTTACCCGATTTGTTGAGAAGCTTGGTGTAGGCGAGGTTGTTCTGCAGCGCATAGGCGTATTCGACATACGCGATCGCCCCGACCGTCCGCGCCGCCATCGCCGAGACACCCTCATTGCCCTTGCCGCCAAGGCCCGTCACCGGCCATTGCACCGAGGTGTTCTCGCCGACCTTTTCCTTCCATTCGGGGCTGACCTTCGAGAGGTAGTCGGTGAAGTTGAAGGTCGTGCCCGATCCGTCGGAACGGTAGACAACGGCGATGTCGGTGCTCGGCAGCTTCAAGCCGGGATTGAGCTTCGCGATTGCCGGATCGTTCCACTTGGTGATATGGCCGAGATAGATGTTGGCGATGGTCGGGCCATCGAGGGTCATCTGGCCCTTACCGATGCCGGGCAGGTTCACGAGCATGACCTCGCCGCCCATGATGGCGGGAAATTGGGTGAGGCCGTTCTTGTCGAGGTCGGCGGGCGTCAGCGGCATGTCGGAGGCGCCGAAATCGACCGTTTTGGCCTCGATCTGGTTGATGCCGCCGCCCGAGCCGATCGACTGATAGTTCATGCTCGTGCCGGTAGCAGCCTTATAGGCCTCGGCCCATTTGGCGTAGATCGGATAGGGAAAGGTCGCGCCGGCGCCGGAAATCTCCGCGGCAGCTGCGGCCTGGGTCAGGGCAAGGCCGACGGCCGCCGCCGAGGCCAAGCGCAATACCGTGCGTCCCATCTCTCGCATAACATCTCCTTGTGCGGTTATTGATCTGCAGCCGCCACGCGCGCCGCATGCGCGGAAGCTAGGCCGGCCCAGTTACGTCGACATGACGTTTTTATGTCATTTTGGTGACAGGATTGCGGCAGACCTCAGCCGCCGGCCGGCGCCGACCCGAGCTTCCGCAGGTCGCTAAAGAGCTTCGGACGGTTCCTTTATGAGCGACGCGATCATTGGCCGCTTGTTCTTGGCGCTATTTTCTTTGGGCTTTAAAACGGTGCCACTTGAGCAGCGATTTCTTCTTTCCACCAAGACTTATCCACACCCAAGATATAGCTGAATGACATTCCGGCTGCACCACGGATTGAAATTGTGATATTTTCTGTCCCTGGGTGATGCATTGGATTGGCCAATGTACAACCCGTCGCTAAGAGGAAAGCCAAATGGCAGCAGTGAAGAGAAAGGCCAAGAAGAAGGCCGCGAAACGTAAGGGGAAGAAGAAGAAGAAGTAATCGTCTAACTTCAGCCTCTACCCATGGCGGGGCTGCTCCCGAGCGATCATGAAGC
>CAYMNX010000848.1:0-7402 GCA_964391905.1 uncultured Rhizobiaceae bacterium | reverse complement strand
GATCGCACCGATGGCGACATCGATACGCTGATGGCGCGCATCGCCCATATCCGTACCTGGACCTATATCGCGCACCGGCCCGACTGGCTCGCCGATTCGATGGCCTGGCAGGAGCGCGCGCGGGCGATCGAGGACAATCTTTCGGACGCGCTGCACGAGCGCATCACGCAGCGCTTCGTCGATCGCCGCTCAGCCTTCCTGGTGCGGCAACTCGCCTCGTCGCGCGAGCTCCTCGCCTCGGTGAGCCGCGAGGGCGCGGTCAAGGTCGAGGGCCATTCGGTCGGCCGGCTCGACGGCTTCCGCTTCGTTCCCGATGCGGTGGCAAGCACCGAGGCGGCGAAGACCCTTCTCACCGCGGCCAATCGCGTGCTGCGCAGCGAAATCGACGCGCGGGCGCGTCTTCTTGCGGATTCGCCCGACACGGAGTTCGCGCTCGAGCCCAACGGGACGCTATGCTGGCGCGGCGGGGCAGTCGGCCGGCTCATCGCCGGCGACACCGCGCTCGAGCCGCGCATCGAGGCGTTCTCGAGCGATTTCCTCGACGGCAACCTGCGCGAGATCGTGCGTCGTCGCCTCACGCTCTTCTGGCGCATGCTGCTGTGGCGCCGCTTCGGCGCGGTCATGCGCGCCCGTCAAGCCGATCTCGACGGGGCGGCGCGCGGCCTCGTCTTCCAGCTCTGCGAGGCGCTTGGCAGCCTGCCGGCGGCATTGGTGGCGGCGCAACGTACGGCGCTCAGCGCGAGCGACCGCAAGGCGCTCGCGCGATTGGGAATTCGACTCGGCACCGAGACCATCTATCTCGATGGGCTGTTCAAGCGCGAGACCGCCGCGCTCGCGGCAACGTTGTGGGCCGTCAAGAATGGCAGCGCCGTGCCGGCCGTGCCAGGCGGCGTGGCGGCGCCGCGCGATCCGAATGTCGACGAGGCCGCCTATGCCGCCATGGGCTATCGCGTCCTGGGCGAGCGTATTCTGCGCGCGGACAAGGTCGAGCGCCTGGCGGCGGCCGCGCGGCGCCTCGCGCGGCAAGGCCCCTTCGGCCCGACGCCCGAATTGACGCAGCTTGCGAGCGCATCGCCGCGCGATCTCGCGGCAATGCTGACGAGCCTCTCCTATCGCGCGGTGCACGATGGCAGCGGCGTCACCTTCCATGCCCGGCGTCCGGCGAAGCAGCATGCCGCGCGCCACGCGGCGCGTGCCGACAGTCCCTTTGCGAAGCTTGCCGCGTTACGCCTCGCGCGATGACCGAGCTGCGATCGGACGCTTCTGTTTCCACGCTTCGCCTCGACAAGTGGCTGTGGTTCGCCCGTATTGTGAAGACGCGCTCGGCGGCGACGCGCCTCTGCACCGCGGGATGCGTCGGCATCGGTGCACAAGGAGGGGTGAAACCGCACCACCCGGTGCGCGTCGGCGATGCGATCACGGTGGATTTTCCCGATCGCCGGCGCCGCCTCATCGTTCGTCTTCTCGGCGTTCGGCGCGGTCCACCGGCGGAGGCGCGGCTCCTCTATGACGAGCCGCTGCCGCCGGTTCCGACGCAGGACCATACGCCGGCCTGGACCTCGCTCTTTGCCGAGGAAGACGAAGAAATCCTCGAGGATCAGCGCCTGACGCAGAGCCTATAAGGGCCGAGATCGAGATGGATGTGATCGTAATGATCGCTGTCGGAATCGGGGCTCAGGACCTCGTTGAAATAGGCGCAGGCGCGTGCCGCCACCGCGTGCAGGAAGTCACGTGATTTGCCGCGCCGCGACCATTCCTCCTTGACCAGGATCCTGGTTCCGTCGGCGAGCTCGAAGCCGGCGAGGTCGAGCGCTTCACCATGCGCATGCTCGCTCTCGCGCCCCGTCCGTGTCTTGCGGCAGCTATAGGCGCCAAGATGGATCACCGTGCGGACGTCCTGACCGAAATAGCGCAAGGCGAGCGGCCGAACCGCCTCGCGCTCGAACGTGTCGAAGGCGAGAACGAGGCCGCAGCTTGCGACGGCCGGTCGGTTCCACGGCACCGTGGCTGCGGCGACGCGGACCGGCGTTTCGACACGACAGGCCGACCCGAGGCTTGCCGTCGGCGGCGCGACTTGATACTGGACGCCCAGCCGATCGAGTGCCGCGAGGCACTGCTTCCCGCGCTGGCTCACGATCGGCGGCTGGCGCGTCGTCCCCGTGCCGCACGCCGCCAAAGCGCCGGCGAGCGCCATGGCCGCGAAGCGACAGGCGCAATGTGAGCGGTGTCGAGAAAGGACCATCATCGCCAATGCAACGATCTTACACGATCTCCTCTTCCGGCATGCGCTTTGCGGCTGAAAATCCGCCGTCATGATCGATGATCGGGCTTCGGCCCCTGATTTCACCGCCTTTGCCAAGGCACGCATCGTCATCACCGGCGGGCTGGGCTTCATCGGCTCGACTTTGGCGGCGCGACTCGTCGATTTGGGCGGCGAGGTGTTGCTGGTCGACAATCTCGCGCCCAATTACGGGGGCAATTGGTTCAACATCGCGTCGATTCGCGATCGCGTGCGCGTCGAGATTGTCGATATCCGCGATACCGCGCGGCTGCAGCCGTTGCTCGAAGGCTGCGATCACCTCTTCAACCTTGCCGGCCAGACGAGCCATCTCGATTCGATGAATGACCCCGTCACGGATCTCGAGATCAATTGCCTCGCTCAACTGACCTTGCTCGAAGCCTGCCGCGCGGTCTGTCCCGCCGCCACGATCGTCTTCGCCTCGACCCGGCAAATCTATGGCCGGCCGCACTACCTGCCGGTCGATGAGAAGCATCCGCTGCATCCCGTCGATGTCAACGGGGTCAACAAAATGGCCGGCGAGGCCTACCATATTCTCTACCGCGACGTATATGGAATGAAAGCGACGGCGCTACGCCTCACCAACACCTACGGGCCGCGCATGCGCATCAAGGACGCGCGCCAGACCTTCGTTGGCGTGTGGCTGCGCTTGGCGCTCGAAGGCAAGCCTTTCGAGGTTTGGGGCGGCACCCAGAAGCGCGATTTCACCTATGTCGACGATGCGGTCGAGGCATTTCTTCTCGCCGCGCTTCATGAGGAGGCGAAGGGCAGAGTGTTCAATTTGGGTGGCGACGGCGTGGTCAGTCTCAAGGAACTCGCAGAGCTGGTGATTGCGGCCAACGACGGCGGCAGCTACGCCAATCACGAATTCCCGAGCGAGCGCCGGCGCATCGATATCGGCGATTACTATGCCGATGACAGCCTCTTCCGCCGTGTGACGGGCTGGCGTCCCTCCGTTTCGCTCGCCACCGGGCTGCAACGCTCGCTGACCTATTTCCGCGATCATTTGGCACATTATGTCTGAGCCGCCCATTCCCCAAGCCGATCCGCGCGCCGCTTATCTCGCGCAACAGAAGACGATTGATGCCGCAATCGCTCGCGTTCTTGGCGGCGGCCGTTATGTGCTCGGACCCGAGGTCACGGCCTTCGAGGCGGAATTCGCCGCCTATCTCGGCTGCCGCCATGCGATCGGGGTCGCCAGCGGCACCGAAGCGCTGGTTCTGGCGTTGCAGGCGCTGCAGCTTCGCCCGTCGGACTATGTCGCGACCGTTTCTCATACCGCCGTCGCCACCGTCGCCGCGATCGAGCTTGCCGGGCTGAAGCCGCTGGTACTCGATATCGATCCTGCGACGTGCACGCTCGATCCCGCAAAATTTGCGCAAGCGCTCGCCAATCCACCATCGGACGGTCGGATTGCGGCGGTCATTCCGGTTCACCTTTACGGTCTCGCGGCAGACCTCGATGCGATTCTCGACCTTGCCCGGCGCCACGATGTCCGCGTGGTCGAGGATTGCGCGCAGAGCCATGGCGCCTCGCTCGCGAATCGGCGCCTCGGCAGCTTCGGCGATATCGCCGCCTTCAGCTTTTACCCGACCAAGAATCTCGGCGCCTTGGGCGATGGCGGCGCGGTGCTGACCAACGATGACGGACTTGCCGCCCGGCTTGCCGAACTGCGTGAATATGGCTGGCGCGAGCGCTATGTCAGCCATATCGTCGGCACGAATTCGCGCCTTGACGAGCTGCAGGCGGCGATCTTGCGGCCGAAGCTCAGGCGGCTCGATGCCGATAATGCCAAGCGTCAGGCGATCGCTGGCATTTACGACGATGGCCTCAAGGGCTTGGCGCTCGGTTTGCCGGCGCGGCGGCCGGGCGCCACCCATGTCTTCCACCAATATGTCATACGGACGGATCGACGCGCGACGCTTCAGGCGGGGCTCAACGCGCGCGGCATCGGCACCAACATCCATTATCCCGTCCCGATCCATCTGCAGCCCGCTTATCGTGGCCGGATCGCTCAGGGACCGGGCGGGCTCGTCGAAAGCGAACGCGCGGCGCAAGAGGTATTGAGCCTGCCGATGTTTCCCCAGCTCGCTGGGGAGCAAGCGGAACGGGTGGTCGCGGCGCTGCAGGCGCTCAGCCGCGGCTGACGATCGCCGCCGGTTGAGCGCGGCGCTCGGCCGGCTCGCTGCGCGTAATGTCGCGCACGATTGCTTGCGGCTTGCGGTTGGTGGTGAGATAGAGCCGTCCCAGATATTCGCCGATGATGCCGAGCATGATCAGCTGCATGCCGAGCAGCATCAGCGTTGCGACGGTCAGCGAGGCCCAGCCTGGAGGCGTGCGCCGGAAGGTCGCTTCGGCGATGACCCATATGATGCCCAAAAGGCCGATCACGCTGAGGCCGAAGCCGGCGACGGTCGCGATCCGCAGCGGGATGACCGAGAAGTTCAGCGCCATGCTGAGCCATAGCCGCACGAGCCGCTTCAGCGTGTAATTGCTGCGGCCGGCATGGCGCGGCAGATGCGCCACCTCGAGCGTGCCGATGCTCTGCGTTGCTTGCATGATGAGGCCGTCGACATAGGGAAACGGCCCCTCATAGCGTATGACCTGTTGCGCAACGAAAGCGCTGAAGCAGCGGAAGCTCGAGAGGTAGAGCCCTTTCGGCTTGTCGAGGACGATATCGGCGACCCAATTGGCGAAACGGCTGCCAAGATTGCGCCACGCCGCATGCTGCTTCTTCGCGTAATGCGTGTAGATCACATCCTTGCCGCTCTTCTGCGCGAATTCCAAGAGGCGGAGGACTTCGCCGGGCGGATTCTGGAGATCATCATCCATGGTGATGATATGGGCGCCGCGCGCTTCGCGCAGCCCCGCCATGACGGCGTTATGCTCGCCGAAATTGCGCGCGAGATTGACGACGGCGATCGGCACTTTCGCTTGCGCCTGGAGGCGCCGACATTCGGCCAGACTCGAATCAGGGCTGCAGTCGTTGACGAGAATGATTTCGAGTCCGCCCGGCACGTCCAGGGATTCGAGCGCCTCGACCAACTCGCCGATGCTGTCGGCGCCGTTATAGACAGGGATCACGACACTGAGGGCCACGCTCATGGTCTTACCGCCGTTGCGAGGATTGATCCGCCGAAGGGGAAATTGCACCGACGCCCGCGGAGCCACGCTTCGAATGTCACTATAGCATGAAATAGCTTTTCGACTGGCGCAGGCAAGAGCGCTACATCGCTCGCACCATGACGGTGGGTGACGCGCTGCAGCACCATCAGCGGAAAGAGCAGGCTGTTCCAATAGCGGGTGCGGATCTGCGTAAAGCCCTCGGCGGCCAGCAATGCTACGACCTCGCTCCGACGGAAGCGGCGGACATTATCGACGGCGCGATCATGACCGGAAAGCAGCCACGGATAGGCCGGCAGGTTGAGGATCACGACGCCGCCGGGCTTGAGGCATCGATGAATGCTGCGCAGCGCGTCTGGCGGATCGACGCCCTTGTGACACAGCACATCGGCGCTGAAGATCGCATCGAGCGAAAGTGCGGCGAAGGGCAAGTCCATGGTCGAGCCGATGGCGACGGCCGCACCGCTCTTCGCGCGGGCGATCGCCGCGGCCAGCGCGTCGAGATCGAGGCCGAAGCGGCGCGCCTGCGGCAGTGCATCGCCGATGCGCGCGAGCAAACCGCCTGTGCCGCAACCCGCATCGAGGAGAGCGGGGCGCGATGGCGACCCGGCGCTGCGATAGGCGGCGATGAGATTGGCGTGAAGGCCACGAAACCACCATCCTTGCTCTTCGGCCGCAGCGAGGCGCTCATATTCATTGCGTTCCACCGCTTAAAGGCCCCTCGGGCCGCAGCCGGACTTAGCGGCCGCCGGCAAGGAGCGGCGGTCGCATGCCGGCGATGATGTCGCGCCGGTCGAGCACGAGCGACAGGAGCGTTCCCATACGCTCGACACGATAGATCTCCTTCCCTGGCAGAGATTTGTCGCAATCATCCTTGGTGAAGGCGATGAAGAAATCGGCGTTGTCGCGATCCGCGGTGTAGATGAAGTTGGGCGGAAAGTAATAGGACGCCGAGCCGGGCGGACCGCACACCGCGACGGTGAAGTCGTGATCGATGAAATCGGCGCCGTATTGCGCCTTCAAATACTCGCGCAAGCCATGCACCGCCTCGGCATAGGAATTGGCCCAATAATCGAGCTTGAAGAGGCCTTGCGCGCCGTTAACACCGCCGATGAAGCCGTTGTAGTAGACATACTCGTCGGGATGGAGCCGGGCCATGACGCCGATTTGCACCAAGCCGTAAACCGCCGCGGCGCTGAGCGCGACGCGGCGAACACGCGGCGTGCGCAGATGATCGATGGCGCGATCGGCGACGAGCGCGGCGATGGCGGCGATGAGGGGCAAGACGAAGATGAAATGCCGCATGCCATCGAACAGCACCGCCTTGATGGCGATTGCGTAGCCCACCGGGAAAAGGATCGCGAAAGCGACAATGAGGCGCCCCAAGACGGCGCTGCGGTCGAGCGCTCCGACATGGCGCCGCAAGGCCCAGACCGCGACAAAGGGCGATGCGACGAGAAACACGAGAACGAGCTCGGGAAGCGCGAGCAGGATATGGACCGGAAGATAGGCCCAGGGGAGGTCCGTCGCCGGGAAGTAATGACCGGCGAAAAGCGTGCGGAACGGGAACGTCTCATGCGAGAAAGTAGCGAGCGCCGCCAGCGGATGCTCGATGGGTGATTGCTGCGCCCATGGCCAGAACACCAGCATCACCGGATAAGCGACAAGGATGGCGGGTAAAAAGACGCGCCATAGGCACGCCCAGGCTTGGGCGATCAGGGTTCCGATGGATCGCGTCTCAATGCCGCGCCAGAGGCAATAGCAGCCGAGCAGCAGGCCGAGATAAGCAATGAGGAGCAGTCCGCCGACCCTCACGCCCAGGGTAAGGCCGCAGGCGAGTCCCAGCCGCGCCACCAGTGCGAGGCTGGGCCGCGGCAATTCGGGCAGAATGCGGACGAGGAAATAAACCGACCAGACGGCGCCCGTGGCAAAGGGGATGTCCTTCGGGTTGTTGAACATCTGGCCGTAGTAATTCGGCGT
>CAYMNX010000847.1:0-4095 GCA_964391905.1 uncultured Rhizobiaceae bacterium | reverse complement strand
CTTTGAGGATGTCGGCGGGGCTTGGCGGGCAGCCCGGAATGTGAAGGTCGACAGGGACGACGGCATCGACGCCGCCGAGGACGGCGTAGCTTTCCGCAAAGAGCCCGCCATCGCGCGCGCAATCGCCGACCGCCACCACCCATTTCGGATCGGGCATCGCGCGATAGGTTCGCTCCAGCGCTTCGCGCATGTTCTTGGTGACGGGTCCCGTGACCAGCAAGATGTCGGCGTGGCGCGGCGAGGCGACGAAATGCAAGCCGAAGCGCTCGAGATCGTAGAAGGCGTTGTTGAGCGCGTTGATTTCGAGCTCGCAGCCATTGCAGGACCCGGCATCGACCAGCCGGATCGAGAGGCTTCGGCCGAGGCGCTGGCGCGAGCGGCGCTCGAGCGCTTTGGCCAATTCCTCGAGCGCGGCGGCATCAATTTCGGGCGCGCCTTCCGTCAGTGGCGGCGTGATGAGACTTTCGAAGAGAAGCTTGCGCATAACGAGCGATCCTCAGAGATCGTGGCCCGAATAGGAGCAATTGAAGGATTTGTTGCACAAAGGAAAATCGGCGACGATGTTGCCTTCGATCGCAGCTTCGAGCAGCGGCCACTGGAGCCAGGACGGGTCGCGCAAATGGCAGCGCGCGACCCTTCCGTCGCGATCGAGCCGCAGCCAGACGAAAATGTCGCCGCGAAAGCCCTCGCACAACGCAAGCCCTTCAATCGAGGCGCCCGATGACGGTTGCGGCAGTTCGGCGCGGATCGGCCCGCGCGGCAGGCGCTTCAATATCTGAGCAATGAGGCTGAGGCTTTGCTCCACCTCGCGGATACGAATCCAGACCCGCGCATTGACATCGCCATCATCCCGCACCGGCACCTCGAAATCGAGCTCGGGATAAGGCGCGTAGAGGAGCCCGCGGCGCGCATCGAAAGACCGGCCCGAAGCGCGGCCGATATAGCCGCCGGCGCCATATTGCTGGGCGAGCGCGGGGCGGACGATGCCGGCGCCGACGGTGCGATCCTGCAGCGAGGCGGTCTCGTCATAGAGCGTGACGAGCGCCGGAAAGCGTTGTCCAATCTCGGCGAGAAGGCTCTCGATCGCGGCGATGCCCTGAGGCGTGAGATCGATGCCAACGCCGCCCGACACGATGCCGTCGCGCATCAGGCGATGCCCGAACGCGGTCCGCGCCGCGCGCAGCACCCGCTCGCGCAGCACGCCGCAATGCGCATGCATCAGCGCGAAGGCCGCGTCGTTGCAGATGGCGCCGATATCGCCGAGGTGGTTGGCGAGCCGCTCGAGCTCCGCCATCAGCGCCCGCAGCCATTGCGCGCGCGGCGGAATTTCGGCGCCGAGCGCGGTCTCGACCGCGCGGGCAAAAGTCAGCGCGTAAGCGACAGCGCTGTCGCCCGAGGTGCGACCCGCGAGCTTTAGGGCGCGATCGAGATCGGCGCCGCGCATCAGCCGCTCGATCCCTTTATGCACATAGCCGAGCCGCTCCTCGAGGCGAACGACCGTCTCGCCATTGCCGGTGAAGCGGAAGTGTCCGGGCTCGATGATCCCGGCATGGACGGGGCCGACCGGAATCTGATGGAGGCTCTCGCCTTCCGCGGGCAGAAAGACATAAGGTGCGACGGTCGAGCTCGGTGCGGCTGCGCCGAGCGGCGCTTCGACGCCCCAGTTTCCATGATCGAGCCACGGCCGCAGATCTGGCGCGCCGGCCGGCTCCAAGCCAAAGAGATCCTTGACCGCGCGCTCCAATCGCGCGGCCGGAGCATGGATGCGGCTGATCGACGGGAAGCGCCCCGAGGATGCATCGACGCTCACCACCGCGAGAGCGCCCTCCGCCTCATCGAGCAGGGCCATATGAACAAGAAGCGGTTCGCCCCAGAGCGCCAAGAGGGTCAGTCGCCCGGCGGCGAGGTGATCCGCCGCCGCGAGCCAGGTCGTGGCGTCGATGGTGACGCGCGGGCAAGGACGATGTGCCGCTGCAGTGTGCCCCGATTTGACGAGATCATCGAGTGCTGACATGGCGCCCTAGCCGAGCAAGCCCGAGACGTGCTGGAACCAGGCGACGAGCGGCGCCGGGAGATAAATTCCCGCGGCCAAGACTAGCCCCAGATGCGCGAACATCGGCACGTAGGACGCTTCTGCCGGCGCCGCGCTGCCGCGCGGCTCGCCGAAGGCAAGCCCGTTGAGCCGCAGCAGCAAGGCCGCGAAGGCGATCAGGATGGCGAAGGCGAGGATCACGGCCAGAAGCGGCGCGCGCGCGAAAGTCGAGGTCACGACCAGGAACTCGCTGGTGAAGATGCCGAGCGGCGGCAAGCCGGCGATCGCGACGACGCCCAAGACGAGGCCCCAGCCGAGCCAAGGATGGGTCTCGGTCAAGCCGCCGATATCCGCGATGCGCTGCGTGCCCTTTATCTGCGCGATATGGCCCACAGTGAAGAAGATGCCCGATTTGGTCAGGCTGTGCATCGTCATGTGCAGAAGCCCGGCGAAATTGGCGAGCGGCCCGCCCATCCCGAACGCGAAGGTGATGATGCCCATATGCTCGATCGACGAATAAGCGAACATGCGCTTGATGTCGCGGCGGCGGTAGAGCATGAAAGCGGCGAACACCGTCGAGGTCAGTCCCATCGATACCATCAAGGGCCCCGGCGCCACCACCGCGACATACCCCGCCATCAGGCACTTGAAGCGCAGCACCGCGTAAAGCGCGACGTTGAGCAAGAGCCCCGAGAGCACGGCAGAAATCGGCGTCGGACCCTCGGCATGAGCATCGGGCAGCCATGCATGAAGCGGCGCGCGCCCGACCTTGGTGCCATAACCCAGCAAAAGAAAAACGAAGGCGACGTTCAAGAGCGCCGGATCGAGCTTGGCGACCGACGCGATCAAGCTCGTCCACACCATCGATTGGAGCCCCTCCCCGATCACCGGCTCCGCCGCGACATAAACGAGGATCGTGCCGAAGAGCGCCAGGGCAATGCCGACGCTGCCGAGAATGAAATACTTCCACGCGGCCTCGAGCGCCTCATGCGTGCGGTAGAGCCCCACCATGATGACGGTGGTCAGCGTCGATAATTCGATCGCCACCCACATGAGGCCGATATTGTTCGCGACGAGGGCCAGATTCATCGCGAACATCAGCAATTGGTACATCATGTGATAGAAGCGGAGATGGCGCGATGTCAGCCGGCCGATGTGCAGCTCATGCCCGATATAGGTCGCGCTGAAGACGCTGGTGGTGAAGCCGACGAAGCTGTTGAGCGCGATGAAGACAACGTTGAGATCATCGACCAGGAGATAAGGCCCCGGCACCGGGCGGCCTTCGACGAAGAGGAGCGCCGCCGCCAGAAGGGTGAAAAACGCCGCCACGATGTTGAGAGATGCGCTCACGCGATAGCCCGGCAGGATCGCCAAGAGCGCTGCTGCGACCAACGGAATGAGGAGCAGCCCCGCGACCGGATCGAGGAACGCGATTGCGCTCATCGCTCTTCTCCGCGGAAGCGATCGAGCGCCTGCACATCGACCGTGTCGAAACGCTCGCGGATGCGGAAGAGAAAGATGCCGATGACGATGAAGGCGATGAGGATCGAGAAGGCAAAGCTGATCTCGACCACGAGCGGCATGCCCTTCGCGCCGGTGGCGGCGAGCACGAGCCCGTTCTCGAGCGACATGAAGCCCACGACCTGACTGACGGCATTGCGGCGTGTCACCATCATCAAGAGCCCCAAGAGCACGACGCCGAGCGCAAAGGCCAGATCCTCACGCGCCAAGGGCGTGGCTTCGGGGGTTACTTTCAGCATCACCACCATGGAGAGGGCCACCAGCGCCATCCCGGCGAGCATGGTCGGGCCGATGCCGACCACTGTCTCGATCGCGCGCTGGATGTTCAGTTTCTCGACCACGCGCCGAAGCGCAATGGGGATGATCACCGCCTTGACGACGAAGGCGACCGCGGCGGTGACGTACAGCGTGGGCGCATTCTGCGTGTAGCCCTGCCACAGGACACCGAGCGTCAGCACCATAGCGTGCATGGCGAAAATGTTGATCAGCGCCAGCATGCGCGTCTGGTAGAGGAGCAGGAAGCTCAGGAGCACGAGGCCGCC
>CAYMNX010000846.1:0-2077 GCA_964391905.1 uncultured Rhizobiaceae bacterium | reverse complement strand
AGATCACGCTTGCCCGGCTGACCGCCATCTGGCCCGAGCTTGCAGCCATTCCCGCCGCCATCGCCGAGCAAATCGAGATCGACGGCCGCTATGCCGGCTATCTCGATCGCCAGGAAGCCGATATCCGCGCTTTCCGGCGCGACGAGAATCTGCTGCTGCCACGCGATCTCGATTACGACGGGATCGGTAGCCTCTCGACCGAGATCCGGCAAAAGCTCGCGGCGGCACGGCCCGAGAGTCTCGGCGCTGCCGCGCGCGTCTCGGGTGTGACGCCGGCGGCGCTGATCGCCTTGTTGCGCCATGTCCGCCGCGGGGCGGCGGCGTGACACTGCGCGCGGCGCATCAGTTGCGGCCAGTGCGGCTGCCGTTAGGCCCAACCGGCTTCGCGCGGGTGAGCAATGTTTCACGTGAAACGCTCGACCGGCTTTCGGCCTATGTCGAGCTGCTCGAATTATGGAATCGCCGCATCAATCTGGTCGGGCGAAACACGATGGGCGATGTCTGGCGACGGCATATTCTCGATTCGGCGCAGCTCTATCCGCTTCTGCCTGCGCGCACGCGCATCCTCGTCGATCTGGGCTCGGGTGCGGGCCTGCCGGGGATCGTTCTGGCGGTGCTGGGCGTGGATGAAACCCATCTCATTGAATCGGATCAGCGCAAAGCGGCGTTTCTACGCGAAGCCGTGCGCGTCACGGGCGTCAAAGCCACCGTCCATGCGGCGCGTATCGAAGACGTGCCGGCCTTTGCGGCGGATGTGATTACCGCCCGTGCCCTGGCCGATTTGCCGACGCTCCTCGCGCTTGCAGGCAAGTTTTCTGCCAAACGAAGCCAAATGCTCTTCCTCAAGGGCGAGGGCGCGGCCGAGGAGCTCGAGGCGGCGCAACGGTCCTGGCGCATGCGGGCCGAGCTCATCCCGAGTCGGTCCGATCCGTCCGGCGCGATCGTCAAGCTCACGGAGATCGAGCGAGAGGCGGGTGCATGAGTCTCGCGGAGGACAGTCTCGCTCAAGGTCAGGCGCCGCATCCGATGCGGATCATCGCCATCGCCAACCAGAAAGGCGGGGTCGGGAAGACGACGACCGCGGTCAATCTCGCGACCGCGATTGCCGCGGCAGGGGAGCGGGTCCTGTTGATCGATTTCGATCCGCAAGGCAATGCCTCGACTGGCCTTGGCGTCATGCGGCCATCACGGACCGTGACGAGCTATGAGGTCCTGGCGGGGGAGCAGCCTTTCGCGGCCGCCGTCGTATCGACCACGGTGCCGCGCCTTTCGCTCATGCCGGCCTCGGTCGAGCTGGTTGGGGCCGAGCTCGAGCTCGTGACCGCCGATCGCCGCGAATACCGGCTGGCCGATGCGCTCCATGCAGCTGCGTTGCCCTATGACTATGTGCTCATCGATTGCCCGCCATCGTTGGGGCTTTTGACCCTCAATGCGCTGTGTGCCGCGCATGCCGTTCTGGTCCCGCTGCAATGCGAGTTCTATGCGCTCGAAGGGCTGTCGCATCTGATGAAGACGATCGAGCGGGTGAAGCGGCAGCTGAACCCGGCGCTCGAGATTCAGGGCATCGTCCTCACCATGTTCGACAAGCGCAACAACCTCTCCGATCTGGTCGCCGCCGATGTGCGCGAGCATCTCGGCGATAAGGTGTATGACACGGTGATTCCGCGCAACGTCCGCATCTCGGAAGCGCCGTCCCATGGCAAGCCGGTGCTGCTTTATGATTTTCGCTCGCCCGGCGCCCAAGCCTATGTGCATCTCGCCAGCGAGGTGCTGCGACGCGAGCGGATCCTCACGCAAACTCCCAGGATGACTCCATGAGCGAAGAACCTCGGTCCCGCCCCCTTGGTCGCGGCTTGGGCCGCGGACTCTCGGCACTGCTCGGCGATGTCGATGAAGCGCCGAAGGTGCCGCCGCGCAATCTTCCGACCGAGCTGTTGCAGCCGGGACGGTTCCAGCCGCGCCGTCATTTCGATGAGGAAAGTCTCCAGGCGTTGGCCGATTCGGTGCGCGCGCAGGGGATCCTGCAGCCCATTCTCGTGCGCCGCAATCCCGATAATCCGAACACCTACGAAATCCT
>CAYMNX010000845.1:0-2835 GCA_964391905.1 uncultured Rhizobiaceae bacterium | reverse complement strand
TGGTCTTCGCCACCTCCTCGACCGGCGCTTCCTGGGCCGGTGTCGAGGGCTTGGGCGCGGCAGGCGCGGCCTTCGCCACGTCTTCGACGCTCTCATCCTCGCCGGCGATCACCGCGATCGGCAGATTGACCGCGACATGCTCGGTGCCTTCGGGGACGATGATCTTGGCGAAGGTGCCTTCGTCGACCGCTTCCATCTCCATCGTCGCCTTGTCGGTCTCGATCTCGGCGAGGATGTCGCCGGCCTTGACCGGATCGCCCTCCTTTTTGTGCCACTTGGCGATCTTGCCCTCGGTCATGGTCGGCGAGAGGGCGGGCATCAATACATCGATGGGCATGGGCGTCACGCCTCGGCGTAGACGTCGGTCCAAAGCTCCTTCGGATCGGGCTCGGGACTGTCTTGTGCGAACTCGGCCGCGGCGGTGACGATATCTTTGATCTGCTTGTCGAACTCTTTGAGCTTCGCCTCGTCGGCATAGCCGCCCTCGATCAGCCGGTTCTTCATCTGATCGATCGGGTCGTGCTCCTGGCGCATGCGGCTGACTTCATCCTTGCTGCGGTATTTCGCCGGATCGGACATGGAATGGCCGCGATAGCGATAGGTCTGCATCTCGAGGATGTAGGGGCCCTTGCCCGAGCGGACGTAATCGACCGCCTCCTCGGCCGCCTGCGCCACGGCGAGCACGTTCATGCCGTCGACCGAATGGCCGGGAATGCCGAAGGGCGCGCCGCGGCCGAACAGATCATGGCTCGCCGAGGCGCGCGTCACCGAGGTGCCCATGCCGTATTTGTTGTTCTCGATGACATAGAGCACCGGCAGCTTCCACAGCGCCGCCATGTTGAAGCTCTCGCTCACCTGGCCCTGATTCATCGCGCCGTCGCCAAGGAAGGTGATGCTGATCTTGCCGTTGTCGCGATAATGATGGGCAAAGCCCATGCCGGTGCCGATCGGCACTTGCGCGCCGACGATGCCGTGGCCGCCGAAGAAATTCTTCTCGCGGCTGAACATGTGCATCGAGCCGCCTTTGCCCCTGGAATAACCGCCGCGGCGGCCGGTGAGCTCGGCCATCACCCCCTTGGGGTCCATGCCGCAGGCGAGCATATGGCCGTGATCGCGGTAGGAGGTGACGATGGTATCGCCTTCCTCGACCGCGGCCAGAATGCCGACGACGACGGCCTCCTGGCCGATATACAGATGGCAGAAGCCGCCGATCAGCCCCATGCCATACATCTGTCCGGCCTTCTCCTCGAAGCGCCGTATCAGCAACATATCGCGATAAAGCTGCAGCATCTTGGCCGGCGCAACTTGCGGCTCGGCTTCTTGGTCGTTGCGAGTGAGTTTCGGCTTCCGTTTGACGACAGCCATCGCGTTTCCCTAAGCCTCCATGGCGCTTCCGCCCCCTCGGGCGATTTATCGTTCCTAAAATGGCGCGAGAGCGTCAGCAAGGCAACAACCTGTGGACAAAATATTGTTTTGCAACACAAAATGAAACTTAACTGAATTCCAGTTAAGAACTCTGGAATCGTAGCTTTGTGGGCAAAACGCAGCTGCGAGAGAACCGCTTCAAGCGCCCTTCGACGGCGGAGCGGCGCCGCGCCAGCGCCGCAGCGCCACGGCCCAAATCGCCTCGACCACGCCCAAGGGCCAGGCGCCGCCCTGCAAGAATCGCAGTGACGGCGAAGCGTCCGAACGCGGTGAGCCGACCCAGCCCGGCTCTGGTCAGCGCTTTTGCGGGTAGAAGATGACGACCTCGTTCGGCCCGCCCAGATTGAAGGTGGCGCGCGCGCGCTCGTCGAGGAGGTCGGGATCGATCGCATTGCGCAAGAGATTAACGCGCCGCGCTTTCGGCTCCTGCTCGGCCCGCAGCGCGTCGAGGGTCATATGCGCTTGCTTGATCTGCTGCGACAAGCGCATCCAGGCGAGCAGGCCGCGATCGCCTTGGACCAGGTGATAAGCGAAATAGACGACCAGGGTGACGCCGAGAATCGGCCCGACAACGGCGCTCGCACGTTGCCGAATTGCATTGATAACCAGCATTGCATCAGAGAATCACGCGCGATTCGTGCTGTCAATGACGAGTCGCTGAAATCACGGATTAGTATTGGCCTTTCGGCTCCAGGCCGAAGGCGTGCTGTCCCGCCATCGTGCTGACCGCGTCCCAGTTGACGCTGATATGCTTGGCAATGGCGTTGGCGTCGCGCCAGGCGCGCTGCAGATGCGTCGCAAGGAACAGTCCGCTCGCGCCGGTCGAGGCGTAGAGCAGATTGACGGCTTCGACGCAGAATTTGACGGCGAGAGCATGGTCGCGGCGATTGCGGATACGGCGGGGGATATCGACGGTCGCGCCCGCGGCGGCGAGCGCCAGCACCTCATCGACATCGCGCAGCAACAAGAGCCGCGCCGCGTCGGCAAGGCCGGCGGCTTCGGCGACGCGGCTTTGCACCTGTGCGAATTCCGCCATCTTGCTGCCCGCCCCGGCTACCGCGCCTTTGGTGGTCCGGTTCCGCGCCATGCCAAGGAAATCGTCGAGTGCGCCCTGTGCGACCCCGAGCGCCGGCGCCGCGATCGAGATCGGAATCACGGCCATGAAGGGAATGCGATAAAGCGGATTGGCATGGAGCGCCGCGCCGGGCGGCGCGCCGGAGGCGAGCGCGGCAAAGCTCACCATGCGATGGGCCGGCACGAAGACATCGTCGATCACGATGTTCTTGCTGCCGGTGCCGCTCAAGCCCACCGTGTGCCAATTATCGTCGATACGAAAATCGCCGCGCGGCAGCAGCAGGAAACCGGGTGCCGGGCGCGGGCCGTCGCTCGGGAGGAACGCGCCGACGAACA
>CAYMNX010000844.1:0-2057 GCA_964391905.1 uncultured Rhizobiaceae bacterium | reverse complement strand
AGGGAGGAGGCGGTGAAGAATCCCTATACCGTCGATCTCGATCGGAATCCGGCCAACCACGTCGCGCTGACGCCGCTCGGCTCCATCGAGCGCGCGGCCGCGATTCATCCCGGCCGGCTGGCCGTCATTCACGGCGAGCGTCGCTACGACTGGGCCGAGACCTATCGGCGCTGTCGCCGGCTGGCCAGCGCCTTGCACCGTCACGGCATCGGCAAAAACGACACGGTGGCGGTGGTGGCGCCGAATGTGCCGGAACTCTTCGAGGCGCATTTCGGCGTGCCGATGGCGGGCGCGGTGCTGAACGCGATCAATACCCGGCTCGACCCGGCGAGCATCGCCTTCATTCTCGAGCATGGCGAAGCGAAAGCGCTCATCACCGATCGCGAATTTTCCGACAGGGTCGCGCCGGGGCTCGCGCGGCTGCAGCGCAAGCCGCTCGTCATCGACATCGACGATCCGCTGGCCTCGTCCGGCCGGCGCCTCGGCACGATCGACTACGAGCAATTCCTCGCCAATGGCGATCCGGATTATGCCTGGAGCTATCCCGAAGATGAGTGGGACGCGATCACGCTCAACTACACCTCCGGCACGACCGGCGATCCCAAGGGTGTCGTCTATCATCATCGCGGCGCGTTCCTCAACGCGATCGGCAATGCGCTGGTCTGGAGCCTCCCGCAACATCCGGTCTATCTCTGGACCTTGCCGATGTTCCATTGCAATGGTTGGTGTTTTCCCTGGACCATCACGATGCTCGCCGGGACGCATGTCTGCCTGCGCCGCGTCGAGGCCGGCGGGATCTTCGCGGCCATTGCGCGCGAGGAGGTGACGCATCTCTGCGGCGCGCCCATCGTCATGAACATGCTCCTCAACGCGCCGCCGGAGCAGCGCGGCAAGCTCGATCGCCAGATTACGATGATGACCGCGGGCGCCGCCCCGCCCGCCGCCCTGCTCGAAGGGCTCGAGCGGCTCGGCTTTGCCGTCACGCATGTCTATGGCCTGACCGAGACCTATGGCCCATCGGTCGTCTCCGAATGGCATGGCGAATGGAATGCGCTTTCGGCGGCGGAGCAGGCGCGGCTCAAAGCGCGCCAGGGCGTGCGCTATCCGGTGCTCGAGGGGTTGATGGTCGCCGATCCGGTAACGCTTCGGCCGGTGCCGCGCGATGGCGCCACCATGGGCGAGGTCTTCATGCGCGGCAACGTCGTCATGAAGGGCTATCTCAAGAATACGAAGGCGACGCGCGCAGCGTTTGCCGGCGGCTGGTTCCACAGTGGCGATCTCGGCGTCCTCCACGACGATGGCTATATCGAGATCCGCGATCGCTCCAAGGACATCATCATCTCAGGCGGCGAGAATATCTCGACGATCGAGGTCGAGGGCGTGCTCTACCGCCACCCCGCGATCCTCGAGGCCGCCGTGGTCGCCCGACCCGATCCGGTCTGGGGCGAGACACCTTGCGCCTTCGTCACCTTGAAGTCCGGGCAGACCGTCTCCGCTGAGGCTATCATCGCGTTCTGCCGCGAGCATCTCGCGCATTTCAAGGCGCCCAAAACCGTCGTCTTCGGGCCATTGCCCAAGACATCGACCGGCAAGGTACAAAAATTCCAGCTTCGTGAGCAGGCCAAGAGCCTGCCTTGAAGCATCGTTTCTAGTGATGAGGGTGTTCGAGCTGAGCGATCGCGTCTTTTATTCGGAGCTTTTGACGCTTCAGATCCGTGATGGTTTCGGCGTTCGGTGCCGGACGGGCGATTTCCTGACCCAGGGCCAGCTCCAGGTTACGGTGTTGGGCCCGGAGCTCTTCAATGCGGCCTTGCGACGACATAGCACCTCCTGTGGGAAGCAGATGAGTGCACGACCGACATCATGCTAACGCCGATTGGAGCGGCCCTCCAAGAGAGATATGCTCGCGGCCGCCGCGACCTTTTCGATCACTTCCTCCGATAGTGGAACATGACAGAAACACAACGAATAATAGTAGGCTTGAGTGGCGCTTCCGGGGTCATCTATGGCGTCCGGCTCTTGCAGATTTTGCGTGAGCTCCCGGTCGAGGTTCACCT
>CAYMNX010000843.1:0-3888 GCA_964391905.1 uncultured Rhizobiaceae bacterium | reverse complement strand
CTTCGAGCACACTCATCGTGACCCCGCAGCGCTGCTGGCTTCCCGATGCTTTGAGTGAAGGCCGGCGGCTCTGGGGCATCGCCGCCCAGCTCTATCTGCTGCGCTCCGCCACCGATATGGGCATCGGCGATTTTGGCGATCTGCGTAAGCTCATCGAGATTGTGGCACCCCACGGCGCCGACGTGATCGGCCTCAACCCGTTGCACGCTCTTTTCCCCGATGACCCGGAGCACGCGAGTCCTTATTCGCCCGCGAGCCGCTTGCTGCTCAATATCCTCAACATTGACGTCTTGGCATTACCGGAATGCGCCGATGAGGCTCGCAAGCTCATCGCCTCCGATGAGTTCCGGGGCAAGATCGAAGCCTGCCGCGCGCAATCATTGGTCGACTATGCCGGTGTCGCTGCATTGAAGCTCGGCATCCTCGAAAGGCTGTTCGAGCGGCGCCATGCGATGGAGCCGGCGCGCCGGCAGGCCTTTGAAGATTTCCGGCGTGAGGGGGGCGAGATCCTGGAGCGCAATTGTCTGTTCTTGGCCCTGCGCGAGCATTTCTCACGGCATGATGCTGCCGAAGCGGACTGGCGTCGCTGGCCCGAAGCCTATCGCGATCCTTCCTCGCCTGCGATCGTCGCCTTCGCCGCCCAGCACCGATCGCGGTTGGATTTCTTCGTTTGGCTGCAATGGATCGCGGATGAACAGCTCGGCGCGGCCGCAACGGCCGCAAGGCAACAAGGCATGACGATCGGGCTCTACCGTGATCTCGGCGTGGGCGCGGACAGGACTGGAGCCGAAACATGGGCGAATGCCCGTGCCGTCGTATCGGGGGCACAGGTCGGCGCTCCGCCTGACATCCATAACCCGGCAGGCCAAAGCTGGGGTCTGCCGCCATTTCATCCGCGTGCGCTGCGCGAGGAAGGTTATCGCAGCTTCATCGAGCTGCTTCGCGCCAACATGCGTCACGCCGGGGGACTGCGGATCGATCATGCTATGGGGCTGCAGCATCTCTGGTGGGTGCCAGATGGTCAGAAGCCGACCGCCGGCGCCTATGTACGCTATCCGCTCGAGGATCTCATCGGCATCCTCGCGTTGGAAAGCCATCGCCAGCGCTGCCTTGTCGTGGGCGAGGATCTCGGCACCGTGCCGGAGGGGTTCCGCGAGCGCATGGCGGCAGCGAATATCCTCTCCTACCGCGTGCTCTTCTTTGAACAGGCGGCCGATGGGAACTTCCTCCCGCCGGATCGTTATCCGCCACTCGCCCTCGCCGTGATCGGCAGCCATGACCTTCCGACCCTGCGCGGCTGGTGGGAGGGCCGCGACATTGCGCTCAAGGAGCGGCTCGGCCTTTATCCGGAACCAGGCGAAGCAGCGCGTCAGCGCGAAGCACGCAGCCGCGATAAAAAAGCGCTCCTCCGTGCCTTACGGGCAGCCGCGCTTCTTCCAGAGGATGGAACCGAGCCCGAGATGCCCGCCCTCGCCCGCGCGGCACATGCCTATCTGGCGCTCACCCCGTCGGCGCTGACAATGGCGCAGATCGATGATCTGACCGACGAAGCCGATCCCGTCAATGTGCCAGCGACATCGGACGAGCATCCGAACTGGCGACGCCGCCTTTCCATGACGCTAGAAGAGATGGCGGCGCGGCCGCGCTTCATCGATATAATGGCGATTTTCCGTACCGAACGTAGCCACCGCAACGGCGGAAGCGCAGATGCTGCGATCGATGCCCGCGGAAAAAGGTAGGCATTCTCGGTCGCTGCTTCCCTGCCGTCGCCAAGCCTCGCGGGGTGAGACAATTTTAAAAGACCACGGCAACCGCCCCTGTCGCGCGTTGTTCAGTGACCATGGACAACAGCCCCCGCCGTCTCGACGCAATCGATGACGAGCTCGAAATCGGCTTCGATGAAAGATTCGAGAAGCGATGGCATCGCCTTGAGATTGGCAGCCACGTTCTTATGGCCCTATTCGTTCTAGCGGCACTGGGGGGCTTCTTTGGACGAGGCCCATTCAGTCACCGTACTGAGAAAACCGCCGACGGCAGGCTGGCGGTCGATTTTGAGCCCCTCGCCCGCTGGGGCACCGATACCCAGGTGACCGTACACCTCTCGGCCCCGGGTCGTCTTGCCGGCCCAGGTGCTGCGGTATCGGCGCATTTGTTCGTCAGCAGTGCCGTCATCGAGCCGCTCGGGCTGCAACGCGTCATTCCGACGCCGAATGAAACCGAGTCAATCGGCGGCGGCGCCATTTACGACTTCACGATTCCTCCCGGCGAGGACACGGTTTTCGTGCGCTTCGTGCTGCGACCGTCCACCGTCGGCCTGGTGACAGCCGAGGTCCGCACCGGTGGGCCCGACGGCGAACCATTATCATGGAAACAGCTGGTGCTGCCGTGAACATCGTGCTCCGTGCCGCCATCGGATATTTTATGCTGCTATTATCGGTGCGCCTCATTGGCCGGCGCACGGCCAGCATGATGGCGCCTTTCGATCTGGTGCTGCTGTTCTTATTTGGCGGGATCACGATCGGTGCGGTGGTCGGCGACGATCACTCCTTGGTCGGCGCACTCTCAGCCGTATCCACCATCGGCCTCATGCACGTGCTCGTCTCCTGGGCCAAAGCGCGTATTCAACTCATCAGCCGGATTGTCGACGGTACGCCCGTCATCGTGTTCGAGCATGGCCGCTGGCGTGACGAGCGGATGCAGGGCTTGCGCTTGACCCAGCAGGACGTGATGGCTGCCGCACGCCAACGCGGGATCGAGCGGCTGGATGATATCCGCTATGCCGTTGCCGAGCGCGATGGCAAGATCGCCATTATCGAGAACAAAGGCAAATGACCGCGGCTTGGGCGAAAGCCGCGGACAGCACGGCGAAGGAGATCGAGACCGACATTCCGGCACGAATGGATCGGCTGCCTTTCAGCCGGTTCCACATCTTGGTTATTGCCGCCCTCGGCATTACCTGGATCTTGGATGGACTCGAGGTGACGATCGTCGGCTCGATCGGGCCGATCCTGCAAAGCAAGCAAACACTCTCGCTCTCTCCCGGCGAAGTCGGAGTGGCGGCCTCGTGCTACGTATTGGGCGCCGTATTGGGTGCCCTCGGCTTCGGTTGGCTGACCGACCGGTTCGGCCGGCGCGCCATCTTCAATGTCTCGCTCGCCATCTATCTTCTGGGCGTGCTCATGACAGCCTGCAGCTGGAATGCGGTGAGCTTCTTCCTCTTCCGGCTGATGACGGGTGCCGGCATCGGTGGCGAGTATGCCTCTGTCAACTCGGCAATCGACGAGCTGATCCCGGCCCGGCTCAGAGGCCGGATCGATATGGCGGTGAATGGCAGCTTTTGGTTCGGCGCCGCACTCGGCGCCGCGGCATCGCTGATCCTGCTGAGCGACAAGCTCATCGGCATCGAACTTGGTTGGCGGATCGGGTTCGGCATCGGCGCCGTATTAGGCTGTGCCGTCATCTATCTCCGCCGTTTTATTCCCGAAAGTCCACGCTGGCTCATTACCCACGATCGCGAAAAGGCGGCCCAGAGCACGACAGCCGATATCGAGCGACAGGTCCAAAAGCATCAAAAGCGGGAATTGCCCGATGTTGATGGCAAGCCCCTCAAGGTCCATCCGAAGCCCCACTTCGGGCTCGCGATCATCTTATCGGCGATGTGGCACAAATACCGTGCACGCAGCGGGCTGGCACTGACCCTGATGGGGGCGCAGGCTTTTCTCTTCAACGCCGTGTTCTTCACCTACGGCCTGGTGCTTTCGCGTTACGACGACGTCTCGCAGAACAGGGTCGGTCTCTACATTCTGCCGCTGGCGGGAGGCAATTTTCTTGGACCTCTGATTTTGGGGCCTTTTTTCGACACGATCGGACGTCGACGTATGATCACCG
>CAYMNX010000842.1:0-5921 GCA_964391905.1 uncultured Rhizobiaceae bacterium | reverse complement strand
GAGGCAGCGGCCGCCAACCGCCGGACACGGGCCACGGAGCATCGCTCCGTGGCCCAAATTTTATGCCACCGATGCTTCGTCATCGCTCTCTGTCGCATCAGTGAACGGATCACCCGGCTCGCCTTCCTCGCGTGACGCTCTTTCGGCCGCGCGCTGTGCGGCGCGCGAAGCCGCTGGGTACCACTCAGACAGACCGTAAGCGCTGCCGACTTTGTGGAAGGTGGTGGTATTTTTTGAGAGCGCGATACGCAGGCCGCGCTTCGCATTGGCCTCGTCTTTAGCGTCGAATTTGAAGCCACCCGCGAGCAAGGCGTCATAGATCTCATTGACACTAGCGGCACCAAGACCACCCTTCGCCGAAGGGCCGCGCGATTCCAAAAACTCACGCATGACCGTAGCGAGTGGACGTCCGTAGAATACGTCACGCCCGCGTGCCGAGATTGTAGACGCCTTAGGCGCGTCAACATCGACGAAGCGCGGAGGCTGGCCGTACTCACGGCAAAGCTCGTTCACGAGACGTTTTTTCTGCGTGACCTGAGCTTCTAGTTCCTCAATGCTTTTAACAAGGCGATGCACAACAGGCTCGAAGGAGCCATCTTGGTCAGGCATAAGGCCCTCCTGCGACCAGAGGTGTACATAAAATAGCTCGTCAGCCTTATTAAATCAATAGACGCTTAGCTCACGCTCTGGCCTTGACCTCTCTCAACCACTCCACCGCACTCCATCTTTTTCCATCCGAACAATGTCCAAAGTTTGCACGGAAAACATTCATTTAATCAACTGATATATATGATTATTTTTGTTCCCTTAGAAATTTAAGACATTGTTCGGATGGAAAAAGATGGAGTGCGGTAGAAAGTTGTCCGCCTCATACGCCAATTTATGCCTTGAGAGAGTGACGAAATTTCTTCACAGCCGGCTCCGCTTAAGTATACTTCACGGCACGGTGGGTTGGCCGAGAGGTTGAAGGCAGCGGTTTTAGGAGCCGTAAGCCCCAGTCGCATGGGGCTCAAGGGTTCGAATCCCTTACCCACCGCCAAAACCCTGGAATCTGACTTTCTCATTGATTTATAAAGCTTTTATGCCCATAATCCGTTTTAAGAGTTGCGGCAATGCGACCGGCGAAAGCCGTGCTGCACTCCATGGGAAGGGAGACCTTCTCATCCCGGTCAGGCACCGGGTGGCGGTGGGAAACCACGTGATGACGGGCCATTGCTTCAGGCAGTGGCCCGTCGCATTTCAGCCTCACTCTTGTTTTAGGGCTTGTGCGAGTCGCGCGAATTCCTGCGCTTTCCGTTCAGCCAGCTTCACTACAGCCCGCTCCCACCCCTCCGGGGCACTGCGGCGTGATAGGCAACGCCTATAAGATCAAGGCGAACCCCGAGAGGCGCGTGCGCTATGGTCTCCACAAGTGCGGTGCGTGCAAGAAACGATGAAGATCGGCACGGTGTTCGAACATCTTCGCATCCCGCTGCACAAGGCTTTGCAGACGGCGTATCTGCTTTGCGCGTCAAAGAAGGGCATCAGCTCGATCCAGCTTTCCCGCACACTCCAGATCAGCCTTAAGACGGCATGGTTCTTGTCCCATCGTGTGCGCGAGGCAATGAAGCCCAACGGCGAACTCGCGATGATGTGTGCGGCGGGCGGCTTTGTTGAGGCGGACGAGACCTATATCGGTTGCAAGCAAGAAGGCGCGCGGCGGCGGCCACAAGATGGCGGTTATGTCGCTTGTAGAGGGTGGCGGCGCGGTGCGCTCATTCCATATCACGCAATTCGATGGCAAGACACTTTCCGACGTTTTGGAAGCGAATACGTCACGCGCGGCGCATCTGCGGACTGATGAATACCCTACGTACAAGCAGTACGGCCATCACTTCGCTAGCCATGAGACCGTGAACCACAGCAAGGAAGAATACGTGCGCGGTGATGCCTACACGAACACGCTGGAAGGCTATTTCTCGATCTTCAAGCGCGGCATGAAGGGTATTTACCAGCATTGCGATGAACAACATTTGCAGCGCTACCTCGCGGAATTTGATTTCCGCTACAGCAACCGTATCGCTCTGAAGGTGGATGACTTCGAGCGTACTATTCGGGCCTTGCTGGCATCTCCGGGAAGCGGTTGACGTACAAACCGCGAGTTGACCTCGCATCCTAAGCGCAGGCGGCGGCTATACTTCGCTGGCAATGCCAAAAAGCCGAAAGCGCCCGAAGAAGAAAGCTAGTCTAAGGATCAGCACGCGCAGTTTGTCGAAGCTGCGCGGCGACTGGGCGCGGATATGGACGAAGAATCGTTCAAGCGTGCAATTGGGAAAATCACGAAGGGCGTTCCGGATAAGCCGAAGTAGCCCAAAGCGAAAACCGCGCCCCGATAGGCGGGCGCGGCTTCTCTGAATTCAGGATCAGTCGCCTCGCAGGTTATCTGCTCCACTTCCCACGTCTTGGTCCTAGTTCGCACCCCTATCGGCACATACGCCTAGGTCGTGGTGATCCCCACTAGGTTTGGGGGTCTTTAGCGTTTGGGGTCAGGCGTAACTTCAGATTGCACCTCCACCTTCCGCACCTCTTTTGATGCCGCCTATATATAGGGATGGGTTTGCAATCGCGAACATCGCCGTTCCCGATGAGATGCGTCTCGTCGTCGCGAGCGCAGCGAAGCGATCCAGGATCGTTCGGCTATGCTGGATTGCTTCGTCGCTACGCTCCTCGCAATGGCGACGTCGAGTCTCTTAGAGCCTTGGCGTAGTCGCCGGCGGCTTCCTGTGATGCGTTGCCTGCTCGTAGGCATAGGCGATCTCGATGAGGAGCGGCTCGCTCCAGGGTCGGCCGATGATCTGCAGCCCCGAGGGCAGATTCTCGTAGGTGTAGCCCATAGGCACGACCGCGGCCGGCCAGTGCAGGCCCGAGGCGATCCAGGTCGTGGCGCCGGTCGGCGTCGTGTTGCGATCGCCGTTGAGCTTCGGCGGGAAGGACGCCACCGGCAGAATGAGTGCGTCGATCCGCGCGCGCGCCATCGCGTCGAGATAGGCCGCGCGCATTCGTATCTCATCGGCCTCGAGCTTCTTCACGATCGGATCATCGCTTGGCGAGGGCGCATCGGCGGTCGCGCGCAAGCCCACCTCGTGCAGCGGATGAAATTTCTCCGCCTTGACGATCTCGGCGATGGTCTTCGGGAATTCCGGCGCCGTGCCCTTCAAATAGCGCTCGAGCGCGGCGCGCACCTCGCTGGCGGGATGCGGTCGCGCAGGAAATTCAGCGAATTCCGGCACGATGAAGGGATCGACGATCGCGGCGCCGCCCGCGCGCAGATCGGCGATCGCTTGCTCGAGCAATTGCACGACCTGCGGGTCCGATGCGTCGGGCGGAAAGGCCTGGCGCAACACGCCGAGACGCTTGCCGCGCGCACCGTCCTTCTTGAGGAAAGCCTGGTAGCTCGGCGGGATCTTGCCCGCCGCTGACGCGGTCGCGGGATCGTTCTCGTCGAGGCCGGCGATGACATCGAGAAGCGCGACGAGATCGGCGACGGTCCGCGCCATCGGACCCGCCGTGTCGCGCGCATCGTAAAGTCCCACCATCCCCGCGCGCGAGACGAGCGCCCAGCTGGTACGCAGGCCGACGAGCGCATTGTTCGAGGAGGGATTGCGGATCGATCCCCAAGTATCGGAGCCCAAGCCGACGACGCCGAAGCTCGCGGCGAGGCCGCCGCCGGTGCCGCCTGACGATCCGCCGGTCGCGTAGGCGGTGTTGTAGGGATTGCGCGCGAAGCCGGGCAGCACCGAATTGATGTTGTCCAATCCGCCGCGCGCCCATTCCGACATGGTCGTCTTCGCGAGGATGACGGCGCCGGCGGCGCGCAGCTTTCGGACGACGGTTGAATCTTTCCGCGGCACCCAGCCGATGAGCGCCGATGATCCGGCCGTCGTCTGCAGCCCCGCGACGTCGTAATTGTCCTTCACCAGAACCGGGATGCCGTGCAGCGGTCCCGCCATCGTGCCGGTTTCGCGGAAGCGATCATCGAGCGCGGCCGCATCGCCAAGCGCCGCGGGATTCGTGACGATGATGGCGCCGAGCGCCGGCCCTTTGCGGTCATAGGCCGCGATGCGCGCGAGATGCGCCGCGACCACGCCTTGCGCGGTCGCCCGCCCCGCGCGAAAGGCCGCGTGGATCGCGTCGATCGTCGCGTCCTCGACCGCGAAAGCAGAAACTGCGTCGTCCATCATCGAATCCTCCCGAAGCATGCCGGCATCGCCTGCGCTTGCCGTAGCAAAAACGAGGCCAGCAACTGCCGCGCCGCGGCTTGGCTGAGAGGTTCAGCGCGCTTCGCTCCATGGCGCATCGACGGGCGGCATGAGCACCGGCAGCGCCCGCGGCAGGAGGGTGAGGGTCTCGAGCCCGCCATCGAGCTCCAGCGCATGCGCGCCCGCGGCCGGGGGCCGGATGCGAATGACGCGCCCCTTGCGCCGCAGGAGACGATGCTCTCCCGGTTCCCGGCCGAGCAGAAGAGCGCACAGCGCCGCAAGCAGCGCGCGCTTGGTGTCGCCCATGAACACGCAAACATCGAGCAGCCCGTCGCGCGGATCGGCGTCGCGCGAGAAGACGAGCTTGCCGGGAAAGACGGGCAGGTTGGCGATGACCGCCAGCGCCGCGCCCTCCGCTAGGGTTTCGCCATCGACCTCGATCGCCACGGCGGGCAGCATCTGCCGCCATGAGAGCCACTGTGCCGTGGCCATGAGGTAACCGAGCACGCGGCGCAAATCGCCATCGCGATCGACCCTCGCCTCGCCCATGGCCTTGATCGTCTCGATGAAGCCGTAGATCGTGACCGCGAGAAAATTGCGCGAGGCGCCGCTGCCGCCTTGCCACAGGCCGACATCGATATTGACCCGGCGCCCCGATTCAAGGAGGTCGAGGATCGCCGGGACCTCGGCACGATGGCTGAAAGCTTGGGGGAAGACATTGCCGAAGCCCAACGGCGCGGAGATGATCGGGATCTGGTGCCGGATCGCGACGTCGGCGAGATCGTCGAGCGTGTCGTCGCCGCTGAGGCAGATGAGATATTCCGGCGGCCGGCGGCACTCCTTGGCCCAGCGCCGCGCATGGTCGCGATCCTCGGTCACCAGCACCGAGGGGCGATAGCCCCGGAACCTCAACCCCGCGAGCAGCGGCTGGACCAAATCGAGCCCGCGGCCTTGGCCGGCGCGTGGATTAATCACTATCTGGACGGAGGCGGCCCGCTTTCGCGCGCTGGCCGCGACGCGGTTTTCCTGCTTCAGTGGCAGGACGCGCCCACTCTCGAGCTTCGGACGACGCCATGCGAGCCTGGACCACGCCATCGCGTCTCAACTCAGCGCAGAATTTCGGCGCGACGACGGCGCGTGCCCGGCAATCGCTCGACGCGCTGGCCGTCGCCAACCGCTTCTGCCGTGGCACGCCCAGCGTGCTCGTGAGCCTTGCCGCGCTGGCGGCGCGGCTTCCGGCGGGCGAGCTCGAGCTGCTCGACGTCGGCAGCGGCGGCGGCGACATCGCCCGCGGGCTGGTGCAGTGGGGCGAGAAGGTCGGGCGGGCGGTGCGCGTGGTCGCGCTCGACCGCCATGCCGAAGCGGTCGCCCGCGCCGCCGCGCGCTCTCAGGGCATTGCGGAAATCCAGCACCTGCGCGGCGATGCTTTCGCCCTGCCCTTCGGGCCCGGAAGCTTCGACGTCGTCATCGCCTCGATGGTGCTGCATTATTTCTCCCTCGACGAGGCCGGCCGCCTCCTTCAGAGCTTTGCGCGCCTTGCCCGGCACGCGGTGGTGATCGCCGATATCGAGCGTCATTGGTTTCCTTCGCTGGCCATCGGCGTGCTCGCGCCGCTCACGGGGAATCGCCTGATCCGCCCCGACTTCCGCGATACCGTCCTCCACGGCTTCACCGCGGCGGAGC
>CAYMNX010000841.1:0-2005 GCA_964391905.1 uncultured Rhizobiaceae bacterium | reverse complement strand
CGTGCGCGGCGTGCGCTTCATGCCGAAAGGATTGCCGCCCGGCGCGCTCTGGGATCCGCGCAGCTTTCCGGTTTGGGAGCGCGCCGGCGCGCTCGGCATTCCGATCACCATCGCGGCCGAGCTCGAGCATCTGCCGCGGATGCCGGCCGTGGTCGAGCGCTTTCCGCAGGTGAAGGTCGCCTTCGAGCATATGTGGGCGCTCGAGATCGGCGACCCGCCCTATGCGCCGATCAGCGCGATCCTGCCGCTCGCGCGCTTTCCCAATGTCTATCTGAAGCTCTGCCCCAACAATTCGCATATGCTGCGCGAAGGCAAAGGATCGGCGAAGCACTTCTTCGGGGCACTGATCGAGCATTTCAGCATCGAGCGAATGATGTGGGGCTCGAACTACCCGGCGCATGCGCATAAATACGGCAACTACCGGAGCCGCCTTGCGATTATGCAGGAGGACTTTGCGATTTTCAGCGATCGAGAGCGGCGCTGGTTTTTCAGCGAGACGGCGCTCTCGCTCTGGCCGGGCCTACGCTGAGCGCGCCGATTCGCGTATCGCGACGCGGCAGAAAGGTAGTCATCTAAGCAAAGTTCGGCTATGGTCGGCGGCCTTGCACGATGAACCAGATCCGGTGCCTTTTGTGACAACGAAAACCCGTACGAAGACGGCGAAAGCCGCCAACGCTCCGATTCGGACCCTGAGCCGCGCCTTGCCAATGCAGCTCCTGCGCGCGCGCGAAGCCGTGATGCAGCGCTTTCGCCCGCATCTCCACGAGCTCGGTTTCACCGATCAGCAGGGGCGCATCATCCGCACCCTCGCCGAGGCCGACTGGCTCGACATGCTCGAGCTGTCGCGGCGTTGCTGCATCCATCCCGCCAGCCTGTCACGCATCATTCCGCGCCTCGACGAAAAGGGTATCGTCCGGCGACGACCCGACCCCGAAGATGCGCGACGCGTGACGGTCTCGCTGACGCGCAAGGGCCGCTCCGCTTTCGACCTGCTCTCGTTCGAAGGAGAGATCATCTACGCGGATCTCGCGGCCGAGCTCGGCGCCGCGCGGCTGCAGGAGCTTCACCGCTGCCTCGACGCGCTCATCGAGATTTTGGGCGGTCCCGACGCCACCATCCCCGATGAGGCGGAAGCCGAGGGGTAGGAGCGCGACGAAAGGGAACCCCTTGCCTGTTCGAAACTATTGCGGCGCGGCGATGACGGCGCGATAATTAACATGACAAGTATCCAGCGCGGCCGATGAATGCCGAAAGCTGGGGAAGCAAATTCGGGAGGAGCACGCGATGCCAGGGATTGGGTATCGGCTTTTGGCGATGATTGTCGTCCTGGCGACGGCCGCGCCGCCCGTCCTTGCGGCCGAGAACATCAAGATCGGCACGCTGACGACGACGGGGAGCGGCCCGCTCTATATCGCCCTCGAGAAAGGCTATTTCCGCGCCGAAGGGCTCGAAGCACAGCTCGTTCCCTTCGATGCGGGCCAGCCCGTCGCGGTGGCGACGGTTTCGGGCGATATCGATTTTGGCGTCGCCGGCGTCACCAGCGCGCTCTACACCCTGGCGCAGCAGGGACAGTTGAAGCTCATCGGCGGCTGGGCCTATGACGCGCCGACCTTTCACACCTCGGACGTGATCGTCTCCAACCGCGCCTATGAGGCCGGGCTCAAATCCCTCAAGGACCTCGCGGGACATTCGGCAGCCATCACCCAGATCGGCTCATCCTATCAATACGCGCTGGCCCTCATCGCCGACAAATACGGCGTCGACATGAAGACGATGCGCATGGTGCCGCTGCAATCGATGTCGAACATCGCCTCAGCCATCGCCGGCGGCCAGGCCGATTGCGGCGTGCTCATCGTCAACGCTGCTCTGCCGCTGCTGGAGCATGGGAGCGCCAAGAGTCTCGGCTGGATCGGCGATGAAACGCCGTGGCAAGTGGCGGCGATCTGGATCTCGGCCAAAACCGCTAACGAGCACCATGATCGGGTCATGCATTTCATGACCGCCT
>CAYMNX010000840.1:0-2012 GCA_964391905.1 uncultured Rhizobiaceae bacterium | reverse complement strand
CGCCCGGGTGATCGAGGCGCGTCCTCATCCCAATGCCGACAAGCTGAAGCTCTGCCGCGTCGATACTGGAAAGGGCGAGGTCGAGGTCGTGTGCGGGGCGCCCAATGCGCGCACGGGCCTCGTCGGCGTCTTCGCGCCGCCGGGCGCCGTCATCCCGCGCAACGGCATGGTGCTGAAGGTCAGCCAGATCCGCGGCGTGCAATCGAACGGCATGCTGTGCTCGGGTTATGAGCTGAAGCTCAGCGAGGATCATGAAGGCATCATCGAGCTACCTGAAAATCTCACGCCGGGCGCGAGCTTCGCCGCGACCATGGGGCTCGACGATCCCGTGCTCGATGTGAAGATCACGCCCAACCGCGCCGATTGCCTCGGCGTGCGCGGCCTCGCGCGCGATCTCGCGGCCTCGGGGCTCGGCACGCTGAAGCCGCTCGAGACGGCGCCGGTTGCGGGCCAATTCCGCTCGCCGATCAGCGTCCATCTCGAAGGGCCCGATGCGAAAGCCTGTCCGCTTTTCCTCGGCCGCTATATCCGCGGCGTGCGCAATGGACCTTCGCCGCGCTGGCTGCAAGAGCGCTTGCAATCCATCGGCCTCCGGCCCATCTCGGCGCTGGTCGACATCACCAACTTCTTGACCTTCGATCTCGATCGTCCGCTTCACGTCTTCGATGCCGACAAGCTCCAGGGCGACCTCATCGTGCGCGGCGGAGGGCCGGGCGAGCAACTCGCCGCGCTCAACGGCAAGCGCTACACGCTCGATCCGGCGATGACGATAATTGCCGATCGCTCCGGCGCGCTGAGCCTCGGCGGCGTCATCGGCGGCGAGAGCACGGGCTGTACCGAAGCAACGCGCAACGTCTTCGTCGAGGCGGCGCTCTTCGATCCCATTCGCACCGCCGCGACCGGCCGCCGGCTCCAAATCATCAGCGATGCGCGCTACCGCTTCGAGCGCGGCGTCGATCCCGAATTCACGCGGCCCGGAATCGAGATCGCAACGCGCCTCATCCTCGAGCTTTGCGGCGGCGAGCCGAGCGAGATCACCACTGCCGGAGCAGTGCCGGACTGGCGGCGGCGCTATCATCTCCGCGCCTCGCGCGTCGAGACCTTGGGCGGTGTCGCGATCTCGGCCGCCGATCAGCGCCGCATTCTCGAGGATCTTGGCTGCACGGTCGCGCATGAGGGCGACGGCTTCGCGGTCGAGCCGCCTTCCTGGCGCGGCGATATCGAGGGCGAGGCCGATCTCGTCGAAGAGGTTCTGCGCATCCGCGGCTATGAGGCGATCCCCGCCGTGCCGCTCGAGCGCGAAAGCCTCTTGCCGAAGCCGGCGCTCTCACCGGTGCAGCGGCGCACCGGACTGGTGCGGCGTGCGCTCGCGACGCGCGGCCTCGTCGAGGCGGTCACCTATTCCTTCATGGCGAAGGCACAGGCGGCGCTCTTCGGCGGCGGCGAGGAAGCGCTGACTCTCGCCAATCCGATCAGCGCCGATCTCGATCAGATGCGTCCGTCGGTGCTGCCCAACCTCCTCGCGGCGGCACAGCGCAATGCCGATCGCGGCTTCCCGAACGGCGCGCTTTTCGAATTGGGGCCGCTTTATAAGGACGACACGCCCGAGGGCCAACAGGCGATGGCGACCGGAATTCGCACCGGCATGACCGGCGCCAAGCGCTGGGACGATCCCGGCCGGCCGGTCGATGCCTTTCTCGCCAAGGCCGATGCCGCGGCCGCGCTTTCAGCGGCCGGCGTTCCGCTCGAGAGCCTTCAAGTCTCCGCCGATCCGCCATCTTGGTATCATCCAGGCCGCGCTGGAACCCTACGCCAAGGCGGGAAGGCCCTTGCGCATTTCGGCGAGATTCATCCGGGCGTGTTGGCGGCGATGGGTGTCGCGGGTCCGGCGGTCGGCTTCGAGGTCTTTCTCGATGCGATTCCGGCGCCGCGCGCGCGACAGGGCCGCGCCAAGCCGCTGCTCGTCCTTTCGCCTTTCCAGCCTGTCGAGCGCGATTTCGCCTTCGTGGTCG
>CAYMNX010000839.1:0-2624 GCA_964391905.1 uncultured Rhizobiaceae bacterium | reverse complement strand
ATGGGCGCCGTCTACCATGCGCAATTGATGCGGCTGCGCCAGCGCGGCTGGAGCCGGCTCGACGAGCCGATCAAATTGCCGAAATCGATAAAGCTCTGGCTCGCGCTGCGTCACGGCTTGATATGACCGAGCTGCGTCGTGTGCATGTCGTCGGCGCCGGCCTGGCCGGGCTGGCTGCGGCGGTCGCGCTTGCCAAAGCGGGCGTGACCGTCGTCCTGCACGAGGCGGCGCCGCAAGCGGGGGGCCGCTGCCGCTCCTATTACGATTCCTCGCTCCAATGCCGCATCGACAACGGCAATCACCTGCTGATCGCCGGCAATCACGCGGCGATGCGCTATGTGGCAGACATCGGCGCGACCGAGAGCTTCACCGGCCCCGGTGCCGCCGTTTATCCGTTTCTCGATCGCAGGACCGGCGAGCGCTGGGAGCTCACCCCCAACACCGGCAAGCTCCCATGGTGGGTCTTCTCCGCGAGGCGCCGCGTCAAGGGCACGAGCCCGTTCAGCTATCTTTCGGGACGGCGATTCATCGGCGCCGATGACGATGCGGTGGTGACCGATCGCGCCGATTGCCAATCGGTCATTTACCGCCGCCTCTGGCAGCCTTTGGCGGTGGCGGCGCTCAACACCGAGACGGAGGCGGGCTCGGCCCGTCTTTTCGGTGCGGTGTTGCGCGAGACGCTCGGCGAAGGGGGCGCTGCTTGCGTGCCGCTCTTGCCGCGCGAGGGCCTTTCCGAAAGCTTGGTCGATCCGGCGCTCGCAAAGCTCCGTGCTCGGGGCGGCGAGATTCGCATTTCCTCGCGGCTGCGCGCGATCACGTTCGAGGACGACCGCATCGCCGCTCTCGATTTCGAGGGCGCGATCGAAACTTTGGCGCCGGGCGAGGCGGCGGTGCTGGCGGTGCCGGCGCCGGTCGCGTCGCGACTCGTGCCCGGTCTCGCGGCGCCCGATGCGTTTCGCGCCATCGTCAATGCGCATTATCGCTTGGCGCTCGGGGGCGATGCGCCCTGGTTCATCGGCGTTGTCGGCGGTGTTGCCGAATGGGTCTTCCGCAAGCACGATGTGCTCTCGGTAACGGTGAGCGCCGCCGATCGTCTGGTCGACACGCCGGCCGAAGCGTTGGCGCCGGTTCTCTGGGCGGATGTCGCCGCCGCTTTCGCGCTTCCGACCGAGCCGATGCCCCCTTGGCAGATCGTCAAGGAAAAGCGCGCGACCTTCGCGGCAACGCCGGCGCAGCTGACGCGACGTCCCCAAGCGGCAACGCGCTGGGCCAATCTCGTCCTTGCCGGCGATTGGACCGATACCGGCCTTCCGGCGACGATCGAAGGCGCGATTCGCTCGGGTTTCAAGGCCGCCGACCTACTTCTGGGACGGCAACAAAACCGCTAGGTTGGAAAGATGAGCACGATCGACAGTCCTCCTCACGCTCCCGCTGCGCGGGTCCCTCCTTCTTCCCCGAGGGGAGAGGGGTGGGGTGAGGGGGCCCTTCGTCAAGCCATCGATCGAGCCGCGGCGGCGCTCATGGGTCTGCAGCAACGCGACGGGCATTGGTGCTTCGAGCTCGAAGCCGATGCGACGATCCCGGCCGAATATATCCTGCTGCAGCATTACCTCGGCGAGATCGACGATACGCTTCAGGCCGAGATTGCGAAATTCCTGCGCGCTCATCAGGCCGATCACGGCGGCTGGCCGCTCTTCTACGGCGGCGATCTCGATCTCTCTTGTAGCGTCAAAGCCTATTTCGCCTTGAAGGCCGTGGGCGACCCGGAGGACGCGCCGCATATGGTGAAGGCGCGCGCGGCGATCCTCGCCAAGGGCGGCGCCGCCCGTGCCAATGTCTTCACGCGGATTCAACTCGCACTCTTCGGCGAGCTGCCTTGGCATGCCGTGCCGGTCATGCCGGTCGAGATCATGCTGCTGCCGCGCTGGTTTCCGTTCCACCTGACCAAGATTTCCTATTGGTCGCGCACGGTGATAGCGCCGCTTCTGGTGCTGATGGCGAAGAAGCCGCGGGCGCGCAATCCGCGCCGCATCACCGTCCGCGAGCTCTTCGCGCCGGGCACGGATCTCAAGCCGCCGCGCGCCTCGGGCTCGATCTGGGCAACGATCTTCAACATCATCGACGATGTGCTGCGTGCGCTCGAGCCGTGGTTCCCAAAACGCAAGCGCCAGCAGGCGATCGATGCCGCGGTCGCTTTCGTCACCGAGCGGCTCAACGGCGAAGATGGACTCGGCGGCATCTACCCCGCCATGGCGAACACGGTGATGATGTTCGACTGCCTCGGCGTGCCGCCGAGCGATCCGCGCGTCGCCATCGCGCGCGCATCGGTCGAGAAGCTGCTCGTCAAGAAGCCCGGCCGTTTCTATTGCCAGCCCTGCCTCTCGCCGGTTTGGGATACGGGGCTCGCGGCGCATGCCCTGCTCGAGACCGGCGGCGCGGAAGCGGTCGAAGCGGCGCGCCGCGGCCTCGAATGGCTGGTGCCGCGTCAGGTGACCGATGTGGTCGGCGACTGGGCGGCGGTGCGTCCAGGCCTCAAGCCCGGCGGCTGGGCCTTTCAATCTGCCAATCCGCATTATCCCGACCTCGACGACACGGCGATGGTGGCGCTGGCGCTCGACCGTTTC
>CAYMNX010000838.1:0-3690 GCA_964391905.1 uncultured Rhizobiaceae bacterium | reverse complement strand
CGGCCATCCACGTCTTTATGCCAGCTGTTCATAAAGGTCGTTCCAGTTCGGGTTCTCAGCGAGAATCAAACGAACTTTCCACGTCCGGGGCCAATGCTTCATATTCTTTTCGCGTTGAATCGCCAGCTGGATGGTTTCATGGCGCTCGGCATAGACCAGCCGCTTCAGCCCGTACTTTTTGGTAAACCCCTCGACGAGTCCTTCGCGATGCTCCCAAACGCGGCGCGCCAGATTGCTCGTGACGCCGACATAGAGTGTGCCGTTCGGCTGATTTGTCATCATGTAAACCCACCCGCCTGTCACTGATCGACGCGTGGATGGCCGGGACAAGCCCGGCCATGACGGACATTTCTTGTAAGGATCTGCGGCATCTCAACTCGCGCTCAGCACGCTCTTCCATTTGTCGTAGAAGCGCTGCTGATCGGCGAGGATCTTCGCGGCGTTCTCGGGCGTCTCCGGCTGCAGCGTGATGCCGGCCTTCTCGGCCCAGGACGTGACCTGCGGATCGGCCATCGCCTTGGCGAGCGCCGTCGCGAGCGTCGCCTTGATATCGGCGGGGAGTTTCGGCGGCGCGCCGATGAGGCGCTCGAGCACGATCTCGGAAAGCTCGGGCTGGCCGAGGCTGGTCGCATCCTCGGCGCCCGCGATCGAGGATTTCTGCTCGAAGGTCGCGATGATGCGAAGCGTGTCGCCCGCCGCCATGCGGCGCAGCAAGGGAAGGGCGGTCACGACGGCATCGCCATCGCCGCGAATGGCGCCGACGACATAGTCGTTCGAGCCCTTATAGCCGGTGATAAGCTGCGTGCGAATCCCCAAGAGCTTTGCGCCGATCAGGGTTGCGGCATAGGCCGTGCCTTCGGGGCCGGTGGCGGTGAATTTGACCGGCCGGGTTTGCGACAGCGCCTTGAGATCGGCGACCGATTTGATCGGCGAATTGGCGGCGACGGCAAGACCGTAATCATCGCGCCCCATGCTGCCGAGCCAGGTGATTTTGCCGAGGTCGTAGGACGCATCGCCTTCCTTCTGAAGGACGAACATGCCGGGAATGTTGAAGATCGCGAGCGTATAGCCGTCGGGCTTGGCACGATAGAGCTGGGTGATGCCGCGACTGCCGCCGCCCGCCGGCACGTTGAGCGGCAGGATGTTGACCTTGTTCGGCAGGTGGGTCTCCATCGCCGGCGCGATCGCGCGCACATAGATGTCGAAGCCGCCACCCGCGCTATAGGGGATGATGAAGGTAATGTCCTTCTCGGGGAAACCCGCAGCACGGGTTGGCTGCATCATCGCGAGGGTCGGCGCGGCGATGCCGGCCGCATAAAGAAAATGTCGGCGCGTCACTCCTCTCATGCTTTCTCCCTCCCGATCTTTGCCGACAGAATAGCGTCGCGGGCCCGCTCAATCCATCCCGGGCGCTTTGGCGGCGCGCGGTGGAACGAGGCACCAGAGCCAGCTTAGGAGCTGAACGGCGATCATGGCCGCGAAAGCGAGCCGGTAGGCGAGCACGGGATAATGGCCGGGCTCGGTCGCGGGGATGAAATCGATGACGAGGCCGATCATGTATTGGACGATAAAGGCGCCGACGAAGAAAAAGGAATTGAGCGCCGTCGTCGCGCGTCCCGTCATGCTCGGCGGGAAGTGCCGCGACAGGATCGGATAGCAAAGCGTATTGACGTTCGAGAGGAAGCCGACGCCGAGGAGGACGCTCCAGCGTCCGATGCCGTTCGCGAGAAGGAGCGGCGTCAGGCTTGCGATGTAGATCGCCGAGCCGGTGATCACGATCCGCACCAGCGGCACTTTGCGCTTTTGCAGCTCGGTCGCGATCCAGCCGACCAGGAAATAGCTTGCCACCTGCGAGAGGCTCATGACGAGCAGGTGGCTGGCGACGTCGTTCGCATCGAGCTGCGCCACGTCGTGGAGCCAGGGACCGGCCCAGAGGCTTTGAAATGCCAAGGTGCTGCCGGTCGTCGAGAGAAAAAGCGGCGCGAAGCGCCAGAAGAGGCGATCGCGATAGATCGCCGCCATGCCGTGCAATTGCTCGCCGAGCGTCAGCTTCTTTGGTGCCGCCTTCTCCGGCACGAGCGTGAAGAGGACGAGGCTGGCGAGAAGGCTAAGGAGCGCGACCGCGACCAGGAGACGATGCCAATCGACGAGGTCGAGCAGGAGCTGCGTCGGCAGCGTCGCGGCGAGCGTGCCGATGCTGCCGATGCTCATTACCATGCCGTTGAACACCGGCCAGCGCGGCGCCGGGAACCAGAGCGTCACAGCCTGAAGCGCCGTCATCAGCCCGCCGGCGGCGCCGATCCCCATGACGATGCGGCCGAAGAGCAGCGTGGGCCAGCTTTCGCCGAGCGCGAAAATCAGCAGCCCCGACGCGGCGATGGCGATGAGCACGCCTTGAATGCGGCGCGGCCCGTAGCGATCCATCAGCAGTCCGAGCGGCGCCTGGAACAGCGCCGAGACGAAGAAATAGATCGAAACGAGAAGCCCGAGCTGTGCGGCGGAGAGGCTCAGCGCGGCGATGAGATAGGGCGCCAGCACCGCGTTGACCGCGCGGTAGTAATTGCAGAACCCGAAGATCAGCGCGAAGGGAAGGAGCACGCTGGCGATCGGCAGGCGCGCGGCCCGCGCTTCTTCGGTCACTCCAACCATTCTCCTCCCCACACTCTAGCGGATGCGATCGTCGCCGGCGTCTCCGCGTATCAGCCCGGCCCCTGCGACTTCACGGCAAAAAACAAGGTGAGATCCCAGGCGTTGCGAATTCCCGTGATGAGCAAGAGCGCGAGCGCGGCCGCAAGCATGTCGAGGCTCCATGGCGATCGCGCCAAGACGAGGATCGTCGCCACGATCATAGTGATGTAGCCAACCACCGGCACGGTTGCGTAGAACAGGCGGTCGTCGATGTCGAGCTCCGACCATCCGACGCGGGTGGAAATTCGCGCCGAGTAGAAGAGACCGACGATGCCGCCGAGGCCGAAAATCAGCGCAAAGCCGACATCGCCGAGGCCCGGCACCATGGCCGTGGCGCAGCCGAGGACGAGGGTCGATAGGTGCATCACGATCGGCGTCAGGAACAGCCGGCCTCTTGCCGCTCGCTCCGGCGTCAGATAGCCGCTCGCGATCGAGGCAACGACGAACATCGCGCCGATGATCGTCACCGCGACCGTGCCGATCAGCACGTAGAAATCCTTCCATTCCGGGAGCTGGGCGAGGGGAGATTCGGGCACGCGCTATCCTTCGCGGTGACGGCGTCATTGCGCGCCCGCGGGTCCGGCCGAAGGGCCGGCCCGAGGACAGGCTCCGCGAAAATGCCAAATTCCGCGCCGGGAAACTAGCGCGAGAGCAGGAATCGGGTGGTGTATTCGAGGGTCGGCTGCACGACGCGGCCAAGCGGCGCGCTCAGATCGAGCGGCTTCAAGATCATCTTCACCGCCATCTCATAGGGAAAGGCGCGCCGGCCGATGCGGCGGAAGCTGGCGCAGAACTTGTCATATTCCGCTTCGGTGAACGGGATACCGGGATTGCGGACAAGGAAAGCGTGCTTGAAGGCGATATAGACGTCCTCGGCCTTGACGCCGGCGCCGCGGCGCCAGAGCTGGCGCAGGATCGCGAGCCGGCTCGGGCGCACGCGCGAGCGGTTGGGGGGGCACGAGGGGGGGGAAGAGTTGTGGTGGCGCACCACGGCCGCCGGCC
>CAYMNX010000837.1:0-12923 GCA_964391905.1 uncultured Rhizobiaceae bacterium | reverse complement strand
CCCACCAGCGCTGGATCAAATGCTCAACTTACCGTCGCCTATGACATCGGTGCCGCTGCGTGCTATTTAGCCTAGGTAGCCCACGCCCTCGGATCGCCGATACCGCCGCCCTCCTCATCGGAATGACGGATTGCTGCCGGTTATCGCGGTAGATAGGCCTCGGTATAAAGCTTAGACATATCGGGATCGCCCTCGACCAGCTTCATCTCGCGGAAACTCAGCTTCAAGGTCGCGAGCGATTCCGGATCGAAGCGGCAATCCTTGGTGTGCATGGCGATGGTGAGATCGTATTCGCGCGACATCACATTTTCGCTGAAATGCGTGATGGCACTCGTGATCTTCACCGTCTCGGCCTTGTGCGCCCGCATATAGTCAGCGGTTTCGATCCAGGCCGCGAGGAAGGTCCGGATCGCGCCGGGATTGCTCGACATCAGCTTGTTCGAGGCGAAGATCGCGCCTGAGGCGACATTGCCGACATAGGTCGAGACCGGCGCGAGCAGGCGCCCCTCCTTGGTTTCCTCAAAGGCGAGAAATTGCGAGGTGCCGCCGATCGCGGCATCAACCTGATGGGTGCGGAACGCCGCGCTCGCCGGTGCGGCGCCACCGCCGATCGCGACCGTCTTCACGCCATCCTCGCCCCAGCCGAATTTGCGCGCGAGCTGGCGACCGGCCCAGTCGCTGAACGAGCCCGGGCTCGAAACACCGATGATCTTGCCTTTCAGATCCTCGAGTTTCTTGATTGGCGAATCCCAAGGCACGCCGATGCCGAGAAAGGGCGCGGGCGCGGTGCTCTCGCATATGGCGAGCATGGGCGCGCCCTTGGCGATGAAAGCCATCTCGGTGCCGGCGCCGTCGCCGATATCGATCGAGCCCGCGGCGAGCGCCTGCGCCATCTTGCTGCCGCCGCCGAAATCGATGATCTTCAAATCGAGGCCGTGCTTTTTGAAGATGCCGAGCCGGTCGCCGATATCGACCGGGATGATCGCATCGGACGTCGCGTTGGCCTTGCCGACGGTCAGTGCCGTATCGGCGCAAGCGGGCGCGGACGCTGCTGCGGCGAGGAACAACGGAATGGCGATGAAGACGGCCTCGCGGCCGCGGCGAAGCGATGTGATCATGAGACGACCTCCCCATTCTGTGCGCGCTTCGTCGGCGCGCTCGGCATAAGTCTATCCTATTTCGCCGGCTTCGTCGCGCACGAGATAGGGTTGTCACATCGGGACGAATCGACGATGCTGTCGCCCTGCTACGGAGAGAAGCATGGCCGATCTGAAGCTCAGTCTCGCCATCACCGGCAATCCGCGCACGCGGCCGGTCATCGATGGGCGCGTCAAGCCCGATGGCATCGAATTCGCCAAGACCGTTCTCGGCCCCGCGGAAATTTTTTGGCGGCAATTGCGCTTTGCCGAATTCGACGTGTCTGAAATGTCGATGTCGGAGCTGATGATCATCCGCTCGCGCGGCGATGACCGCTTCATCGGTATTCCGGTATTCACGACGCGGCGCTTCTACCACACCGGCATCCTTGTACGTAAAGATGCGAAGATCGACGGTCCCGCCGATCTCAGGGGCAAGCGTGTCGGCGTGCCGGAATACATCCAAACTTCGGCGCTCTGGGCGCGCGGCGTGCTCGAGAACGAATTCGGCGTCGCGCCGAAGGACATGGTTTTTTTCATGGAGCGTCTGCCGACCCTGAGCCATGCGGGCGCGATCGGCTTCAAGCCGCCGCCGGGCGTCACCCTAAATCCGATCCCGCCGGAGAAGAGCATTGCCTCCATGATGCTTTCGGCGGAGCTCGATGCGTGCATGTCTTATACCGGCGTCCCGAATCTCGTCGATCGGAGCGACGCGGATCTGGCCCATCATCCCGACATCAAGCAGCTCTTCCCGGATTCCGCGGCCGAAGCCACCCGTTACTACATGAAGACGGGCATCTATCCCATCAATCACGGCATGGTCGTCAAGCGCGCGGTGATCGAGAAGACTCCCTGGGCGGTGATCAACATCCTGAAGGCGTTCCACCACGCGAACGATATCGCCGAGGACGAGCGGCGCGAGCATCTCGCTTATCATCTCGAAACCGGCCTCGTGCCACCAGATTATCGTGACGCCTTGGCGGCACGGATCATCCGGCACGGGCTGAAGGCCAATCGCAAAACGCTCGAAGTGGCGGCGACATAGTCGAACCAGCAAGGCCTGACGCCGCGGATCATGCCGATGGAGGAGCTGTTCGCGCCAAGCACGCTGGATTCGTAAGCCGCGAGAGTAGCGGGCGAGGTCACGCGTCCGCGATCGTTATTGATAGGCGGGCGCTCGCAGCTTCGAACTGAAGTTGTCGACCGGTTGCGGGATCGGACGCGGCGAAACCCCGTCCTCAACGCATCTTTAGGACAATAACCCGATCGCTGCTGGGATCGGTGATCGGGCGCAAGATTTTCACCTGATCGGCCGTCACGGGCGCAGCGCCATTGCCCCACGCGCTGCGAACAAAGCTCAACACGTCCGCAATTTCCGCATCGGTGAGCTGCACGCGGTATTGCGGCATGCGATAAGCATCGGGTGTGCCCTTCACCACGAGGGGCTGGGCGCCGTTCAGCATAAGATTGATGAGCGAGACGGGATTGGCGTCGAGCACGACCGGATTGCCGGCGAGCGGCGGAATGAATGGACTCTGACCCTTACCATCGGCGCCGTGGCACGAGATGCAGGAGCCGAGATAGATCGCACCGCCCGAAGTTTGCGGCTTGCCGCTTCGGAGGGACTGCGTGGCGGCGTCGTCATAGGCGTAGGCAGGTTGCTGCGTGCTGGCGGGTAGGGATTTCAGATAGACCGCCATGGCGTTCACATCGTCGTCGCTCAAATAGGGCGTGCTGTTGTTGACGACATCGAGCATCGAGCCGAAGGCCACGCCTTTGGCATTGTGGCCGGTCTTCAAGAAGGCAACGAGATCCTCTTGCGACCAGGCGCCGAGCCCGGTGCGCAGATCGGCGCGCAGATTGGGAGCCCACCAAGCATCGAGCTCGGCGCCTTGAAGATAGGCGCTGCTGCTCTCGTCGAGCGCTTTTTCCTGAAAGGCCCAGCCGCGGGGCGTGTGACACGCGCCGCAATGCCCCAGCCCTTGGACGAGATACGCGCCGCGATTCCAGACAGCATCATGGCCCGGCTCCGCGGTATAGCTGCCCTTGTCCATGAACAGCACGTTCCAGATCGCGAGTGGCCAGCGTATGTTGAGATAGGAAGGGATTTCGCTCGGCTTGTTCGCTTGCTTGACCGGCGGGACCTCTTTCATGAAAAAATCATAGAGCGCGTGCAGATCGTCATCGGTAATCTTCGCGTAGGAGGGATAGGGCATGGCGGGGTAGAGCCTGTGTCCGTCCTTGGCGATGCCCGCGCGCACGGCGCGGTCGAAATCCTCGTAGCTGTAATTGCCGATGCCGGTATCGGGATCGGGCGTGATGTTGGTCGAGTAGATTGCGCCCAGCGGCGTGCCCATTCTGAGACCGCCCGCAAACGGCTTCCCGTCTCGCACCGAATGACAGGCAATGCAATCGCCGGCACGCGCGAGATATTCACCGCGGCTCGCGGGTGGTGCGGCAGGGGATTCCGCCGGTTGCGCGTGCGCAAGCGTTACATTGCCGAGCACAAGAAGCGTGGCGGCGACAATTTTCATTCGGTTCATGTGATCCGTTCGATGGTTTTTGTTATCAGTCCGCTTCCGCTCTGCCGACGCGTGATGCGCTGCGGCGAGCCGGAAGCCATGGAGGAGCATGGCTTCCGCCCCGTCATATCCTCATGAGTTCAGGCTGAACCCGTCGACAAGTCCTGGTCGATGATCGGCAAGCTGCGGATGCGCTTACCGGTCGCGGCGAAGATCGCGTTCGCCACCGCGCCGCTGATCGGCGGCGTTGCCGGCTCGCCCGCGCCGCCCCACGCCTTGCCGCCGCTCGGAACCAGATGGACGTCGATCTTCGGCGCCTCCGCCAGCCGCACCATACGGTAGGTGTCAAAATTGCCCTGTTCCGGCACGCCGTTCTTGATCGTGATCTTGCCGAAGAGCGCGGCGGAAAGGCCATAGATCAAGCCCCCTTCCGCCTGCTCGGCGATGGTGAGCGGATTGACCTGATAGCGCGTATCGAGCGCGACGGTGACACGATTGACCTTGAGTTCGCCATTGGGTTTGACGGTGACCTCGGCGACCTGAGCGCAAAGGCTTCCGGTATCTTCGCAAATCGCAATCCCGCGGCCGCTGCCTTTCGGCAAGGGCTTGCCCCAATCGCCTTTTTCGGCCGCGGTATCGAGCACCTTCAGCCAATCGGGCTTGCCCGCGAGGAGCTTGCGCCGCAGCTGATAGGGATCGGTCCCGCTCGCCGCAGCAATCTCGTCGAGGAAGCTTTCGATCGCGAAGACATGCTGGTTCGCGCCGGGTGCGCGCCAGAACCAGACGGGAAGGTGCGTGTTCTTGATGACGGCCTCGACACGGGTGTTGGGGACGTTGTAGCCGTTGTTGACGAGACCTGCCACCGCCATCGGCTCGGGCCCCTTCATGTTGGGAATAAGCGCCCGACCGACGGTGTGGAGGATCGATGAGGTGACGACGCGCATCGACCAAGCCGTCGGCACTCCGTCCGAGCCGACCGCGGCCTTGAAGCGCACGACGGCATGGGGCCGGAACTTGTCCTGGCGCGTATCCTCCTCGCGCGTCCAGACGAGCTTCACCGGCTTTTGCACGGCTTTGGCGATGGCGATCGCCTGCTTTATTTCATCGCTCGCGTCGCGGCGTCCGAAGCCGCCACCGACGAAGCAGTTGTGGAGATAGACCTGCGCGGGCTCGAGGCCGGCAGCTTTCGCCGCGGCCTCGGTTGCTTCATAGGCATCTTGTGTCCCAACCCAAACATCGAGCCGATCCCCCTGCAGATGCACCGTCGCGTTCATCGGCTCCATCGGCGAGTGAGAGAGATAGGGCGTCTCGTAGACGGCCTCGAAGGTCTTGGCCGCGCCAGCCATGGCTCGGTCGACATCGCCGTCGTTGCGCGCCGTTTGCGCGGGCCCGTCGAGGGCCGCGTGAAATTCCTTCGAGAGCTGGGCGCTATCGACGCCGCCGCCGGCGCCGACATCCCATTCCGGCTGAAGCCTCGCGAGCGCCTGCTTGGCGCGCCAGAAGCTTTGTGTCGCGACCACTGCCACGGCATCGTCGAGCCGTACGACTTGCAGGATACCCGGCGCTCCAGCGAGCACCGAATCATCGACGCTCTTCAGCTTGCCGCCGGGCACGGGGCAGGCGTTGATCGCCGCGAACACCATGCCGGGCACCTGCGCATCGATGCCGAACTGCGCCGAGCCGTTGATCTTGTGGACGACGTCCACGCGCGGCATCGGCTTACCGATAAAGGTGTACTGATCGGGCGTCTTGATCGCCGGTTCCTTGGCGAGCTTGATCTTCGCGGCATCACCGGCGACCTCGCCATAACGCAAGGTCCGGCCGGTGGCGGTGTGCGTGATGACGCTGTTCGTGGCAGTGCACTCCTGCGGCGCGACGCCCCAACGTGCGGCCGCGGCGGCGATGAGGCGTTCGCGCGCGCTCGCGCCGACTTGCTGCACCTTCTGCTGCGAGCCTTTGATCGAGCGACTGCCATTCGAGAACATGTCGCCATAAATCTTGTTCTCGCGGTGGTTGCGGTTGGCCGAGGCGTATTCGATCCGCACCTTCGCCCAATCGGCCTGCAGCTCCTCATTGAGCATCATCGGCACCGCCGTCATGCTGCCTTGGCCCATCTCGGCGCGCTGATAGCGAATGAGAACCGAATCATCGGGATCGATCGCGATCCACGCATCGATTTCGTGCGGATCGTAGCCGTCTTGATCGAAAGGCTGCGCGGCGACCATGGCCGCCTTGGCCCAATGCGGCAAGGCACCGATACCGATGGCGAAACCGCCGGCGGCCGTCGCGGCGGTCATGATGAAACGACGGCGCGTGAGATTGGTCTGAGCGATGCGATTTCCGTCCATGGCGTTCCCTCCCTCAGGCTTTCATCAGGTCGGCGGCGCGATGTATCGCGCGACGGATCCGCTCATAGGTGCCGCAGCGGCAGATATTTGTGATGTTCGCGTCGATATCGGCGTCCGTTGGATTGGGATAGGCCTTGAGGAAGGCCGCTACCGCCATAATCTGGCCAGACTGGCAATAGCCGCATTGCGGCACATCCTCGGCCAGCCAAGCCTGCTGTACCGGATGGTTGCTGTTGGTGGAGAGGCCCTCGATGGTCGTCACCGTCGCACCATCGATCAGACCGATCGCCACCGAGCAAGAACGCATCGGCTGTCCATTGATATGAACGGTGCAGGCACCGCATTCCGCGACGCCGCAACCGAATTTCGTGCCGGTCAGCCCGACGACGTCACGCAAAACCCAGAGGAGGGGCGTGTCTTTTTCGATATCGAGCTGATGTTGTGTTCCATTCACGTTGATCGTGATCATGGCGATCTCCCGCGGGCTGCCTGCTCTTCACCGAGGCGCGTGTTGTCCGGTGCGCCCCGTGACCCAAGCTTAACCGACCTTGGCGGTCCAATCAAAGACACGAAGAGTTGACATGAAGATGCCATTTTTCGAGGAGGCTCAAGGCCTTGGCCTTTTCTGCCGGACGCACGGAACCGCTGCCCGGCTAAAGCTCGCCCCGTGCCGCAAGAGCACAGATGCGATCGGCAGTTCGGCAGGCGAGCGCCTGTATCGTGAGAGAGGGGTTGACGCCGCCGACCGTAGGGAAAACCGAGCCGTCACAAATCCACAGGTTGGGGATATCCCAGCTACGGCAATCAGCGTTGACGACGCTCGTGCGCGGATCGTTGCCCATTCGCGCAGTGCCGTTGAGGTGACAGGTATCGTCGGTCTGGTCCCAAATATCCTGCGCCCCAGCCGCTTCGAGACCTTGCCGCATGAAGCGCAGCGCGTGCCGAATCAGCCTTTTGTCGTTCTCGCCGTAAGAGAAGGTGACGCGCGTAATCGGCAAGCCGAAGCGGTCTTTCTCTTCGGCCAGTGTGACGCGGTTCCGCTCGTGCGGCAGTACTTCGCCGACTATTTTAAGACCGGCTTGGTGATTGTATTTCTCCATCTCGAGGCGCAGCTTCTCGCCCCAGAGCTTGCGCGTGCCGGCGACGATGGAGGCCCAGGTGAGCGGCAAGGGACCCTGGCTCATATAGCAATAGCCGCCGAAGAAATCCTTACCTTCATCCGTATAGTTCCAGTGCTCGGTAAGGCTTAGCGATGGCGGACCCTTATACCAGCGGATCTCCTGCGGCATCGTGCCGAAGACCGCCTGATTGGATTGGACCATGAGGTTCTTGCCGACGAGGCCGGAACTGTTGGCGAGACCGTCCGGGTGTCTGCGGTCGGCCGACATCAAGAGGAGCCTCGGCGTCTCGATCGCGTAGCCGGCGACCACGACGTTCCGCGCCCGTTGAAAGCGCCAGCGTCCTTCCCGGTGGTAATGCAGCCCCGTCGCCAAGCCGGTGGTCGGATGCGTCTCGATGCGCCCGACCATGGCGAGGTCGCGGATTTCCGCGCCTGCGCGCACCGCGCGGGGAATCCAGGTGATGAGGGCGCTCTGTTTGGCATTGGTCGAGCAGCCGATCACGCAAAACCCGCGATAGACACAGGGCGGCGATTGTCCTCGCGGCGCCGAGACCGTCGCGAGCGGCGTGGGCGACCACTTGATTCCCATCGCCTCGGCACCCCGGGCCAGGACGAGCGCGGCGGCGTTCAACTCATGTGCGCGATAGGGATAGCGCGGACGCTTCGGGCCCCATGGATAGTTGACGGGACCCGATATCTTCAGCGCATCTTCGACATAGTCGTAGTAATTCCACATCTCGCGCCAACCGATTGGCCAATCCGCGCCGTAGCCGAGGAGGCTGCGCGCTTTAAACCATTCCGGACGAAAGCGAAGGGACACCATCGCGAAATGGACAGTGCTGCCGCCGACCGACTGACCGCTATTGTTGCTGCCGAGCATCAGGGGATTGTCGCCATCGCAAATACGCTCGTCGGTCCAATAAAGCTTTTTCTGATGCTCTTCGTCGGAGGCGAAATCCTCCAAAGGGCGCCACCACGGGCCGACATCGAAGGCAACGACGGAGAAGCCCCGCTCCGCAAGTCGGCATGCAAGCGTGCCACCGCCCGCACCAGTTCCGACGATCGCGAAATCGACGGTCTGGTCATCGTTATATTCTTTCATCGGCATCCAGCTGCCGATACGCAACGGATCCGGCGCGCGGCCATTTTTACCGCGCGGAGCGGATTGCGGGTCATCCGACATCGCGATTTCTCTGATAAGCATAGGACTCGCGACCCGGCTGCGCTTCGGCTGCCTCCCAGGGATCACGCCGATCGAAATCCATTCGGACGTAGCCCCGGGGACTTGCCGGTCCACCGAAGCCAATCTCGCTCCATGCGGTTGGATGGGCGTAATAGGCGGTGACGATGTCGGGCAGCAGCCGCTTGGCGAAAAAGATCTCGCTGCCGATTGTGCCCCAAGCCTCGTGCCCCAGCCGGCCCTCTTGCGCATCTCTCAATATCGCGTCTTGCGCATGGGGAGCGATCTCATGGAAGGATCGGCCATGTCGTTGTCGCGCTTCGGCGGCGAGCGCCGCCAAGCCGCACCGCCAGGCATCTTGCATCTTCGGCAGACGGTAGTCGCGGTAGCCGTCTGTCTTGTTCTCGAACATCTTCTGGTCGATCATGGCCGCGAGAGGAACCGGCGCGCGGTTTTTCGGTTGCGGCATCACGCGATCGCAAATCGCGTTAAGGGTCTGCCATTCCGCTTCGCTGAAGAAGCGCGGCTCGCGCGAGATAGCAAGGCGGCGATCGATGACTCGCCGCGTCGTCTCATTCCAAGACGGCGTATTGCGCTTAGCGAGAACATCGTAGCCAGGAAATCGATCGCTACCCATCGTTCCGTTCTTTCATGAGCCGGAGCGCGGCAAGACCAGCCAAAGCAAGGGCCGTGAAAGCAGGGGGCGCTGGTAGAGGCGGCCCGTTGAGCAGGTTTTGCGTCCAATTCCGCCAGCCCCCCATACTGCGCTGGACGCCGTAGGCGTGAAATCCCGTCCCGATCAATCCCAGCCAGATGAGGAGCTTCAGGCACCGCTGCGTAAGGAGCCAGGGCCGTGTGGAGGGAGCAAGGGACTCGCGCGCGAGAAGGGCGGCGGCAATCGGCGGAGCGGTCACCGGCACGAACATAACAGGGTTCTGGTAGGCACCACGGAAATGGAGAAGCGCCGCCTCCGCAGCCGTTCCTGCAAGGCCACCAGCGGCAAGGCCCGCCAGCATCCGTCCTGGTTCAACGCCAAGAAAGCGTTGACGACGGCCGGCCGCAAGGCCGCGGATTCGTTCCGCGAAAAAGCCAAGCAAACCCGCGAGTGAAAGCGCCGATGGCGCGCCCAGCGGAGCGGCGTAAAACAGATTGTGCCAGGAAAATCCGCCCAGACGTTTGCCGACATTGTAGAAATGGAATCCTGTGCCAACCACGCCGGTGGCGAAACTGGCCCCATAGGCCACGTCTCGCGCGATTTGCCGAGAGTGGCGGCGCGTGCCGATCCCATGAAGGCTCGTGGCAAGAGCCGCGACGCCGATGACGATCGGTGTGTACATGGTCTTGTTATGAAACGAGCCGCGATAATGCTCGATCAGGCTGTCGGCGAGCGCCGAGAAAGCGAGCAAGCCCGAAGCCCAATTGAGCTGACGCGCGACATCGCTGAGTGTCGTGCTCGTGCGAGCGGGCTCAGGATATGCCGGTTTTACGCGAGAAAGCCGGCGTGAGAGCTGATCAAGCCTCCGCTCAAGTTGCATGCCGAGCGCTTCTGCGCCGTGCAGCACCATTGATGTGGCAGGGCTTTGAACCGGTTTAAGCAGGCTCCGGACCGTCATGACGCTCATCCCACGCGGAATTGGTCGGCGTCGCGCCTTTTGAAGACGAGCCCCAAGCCCGGCTGTGAAAGATCAGGTGCAATCTTCCCGGCGTGCGGCAGCGGTGCGCCATCGAATAAAGCATGTTCGATGCGAACATGATCGTGAAACCATTCGAGATGGCGAAGACGGGGAATCGCGCACCCCATCGGAAGGTGAAGCGATGGCGCACAATGTCCAGACAGATCGATGTGGTGGGCCTCGCACAGCGCGCCGACGTTCAAAAATCCAGTAAAGCCACCGCAGCGCGTCACATCGGCCTGCAGGCAATCGACGCATTCGGTGCCAAGCATGCGACGAAAATCGTCGAGCGTGTAGCCATACTCGCCGGCGGCAATCTCGATCCCGCCGGGCATACGCTGCCGCAAGAGAGCAAGACCGCCGAGGTCGTCGGCTGAAACCGGTTCCTCGAACCAAGTGACGCCCAGCTGTGCGAATAGATTGGCGAGAGCCAAGGCCTGCCCCGCCGTGTAGGCACCGTTTGCATCGACGAATAGCGCGTGATCGCCGATCGCGCGACGCGCGGCTTCGACGCGTTGCGGATCGGCGCTGGGATCGGTGCCGACTTTCATTTTGACCCAGCGGCAACCATCGCGCTCGATCCAGCCTGTGAGTTGCGCCTGGAGCTCGTGGTCTGAATAGGTGGTAAAGCCGCCACTGCCGTAGATCGGCACCGAGCCGCGGCACCGCCCTAAGAGTGCCGCGAGCGAGACCTCGAGGAGCTTTGCTTTGAGGTCCCAGAGGGCGATGTCGATCGCGGAAATTGCTGTCGCGACCAAGCCACTGCGGCCAAGATTGCGGATCGCCCGCCGCATGGCCTGCACCGCACCAGGAATGTCGAAGGCGTCGCGCTGCTCGATCACCGTGCCGAGCTTGTCTTCAATCAGCGACACGGTCGATGCGTCGGCATAGGTGTAACCGATGCCCGATGTGCCGCCTGCCTCGATCTCGACGAGAACGAGCGTGGTCGCGGTCCACCTCAAGGTTCCATCGGCCTCAGGTTGGTCCGTCGGTATCCGGTAGGCATGGGCGCGAGGACGCCCCAGTTTGACGGGACTCGCCATCGCTCTTGGTTACTTCGAAGGCATCAAGCTTGCCAAAGTCTCGCGCGCCGTGTTGAGGATGACGCTTCCCTCGTTTGGGTCGCCTTTTATCAGCGAGCTGGCGAAGGCCTTTGCCTGTTTCAAGGTGATGTGTGGTGGGAGAGGAGGCACGTTGGGATCGGTCTTGAACTCGATCACCACCGGTCGGTCCGCCGCCAAGGCATCCTCCCAGCCGCGCGCGATCTCGTCGGGATTGTCGATGTAGATGCCCTTCAAGCCGATCAATTCGGCAAAGCGATGATAGGGGACATTTGGAATTTGCTGCGAGGCATCGAATTTGGGATCGCCTTCCATCACCCGCTGCTCCCAGGTGACTTGGTTCAGATCTTCATTGTTGAAGACGGCGCAGACCCATCTCGGGTCGGGCCATCGCTCCCAATATTTCGCGACGGTGATGAGCTCAGCCATGTTGTTCATCTGCATCGCGCCATCGCCCACCATCGCGATGACGGGCCGGTCGGGATGGGCCAGTTTGGCGGCGATCGCATAAGGGACGGCCGCGCCCATTGAGGCAAGACCGCCCGAAAGCGAGCACATCATGCCGCGGCGCATCTTCACGTCGCGCGCATACCAATTGGCACAAGAGCCGCTGTCGCTAGTGACGATCGCGCGCTCCGGCAATCGCGGCGACAGCTCCCACGCCACGCGCTGCGGATTGATCGGATCTGCCTTGTGCATGGCACGGGACGCCAAGACCTTCCACCACTCAGAGGTCCAGCCCTCGATCTGTTTGCGCCATTGATGGTCGGATTTCTCGTGCAGCATTGGTAGAAGCGCGCGGAGCGTCTCTCTCGCGTCACCCTGAAGGCTCACCTCCATCGGGTAGCGCAGGCTCAACATCCCCGGCTCGATATCGATCTGCACGCCGCGCGCCGCGCCCTCTTTGGGCAGGAATTCGGAGTAGGGGAAGCCCGACCCGATCATGAAGAACGTGTCGCACTCGGTCATGAGCTTATAGCTGGGCTCCGTGCCGAGCAGGCCGATCGACCCGGTGACCCAGGGTAAGTCGTCGGGTAGGGCGGCTTTGCCGAGAAGCGCTTTGGCGACGCCCGCACCGAGCTTTTGCGCCGTCTCAATGACCTCATCGGTCGCTTGCAGCGCGCCGGCGCCGACCAGGATCGCAACCTTCTTTCCGGCGTTCAGCACATCGGCAGCGCGGCGCAGGTCGGCTTCGTGAGGAATGACTTTGGGCGAAGCATAGCCGACGCCCGTATGGACGGTTCCGTGGGCACGCGGCGGCTCCGCGTAATCGAGCTCCTGGAGATCGTTCGGTAGGATCAGCGCGGTGACACGGCGCTCGCCCAAAGCAATGCGGACAGCCCGATCAATTAGATGGCGAATTTGCGCCGGTGCTACTAGATTTTGGACGTAGGCGCCAGCCACATCCCTGAGCAGCGCCGCGAGATCGACCTCTTGCTGATAATGGCCGCCGAGCGCCGTTCGTGCCTGCTGGCCGCAAATAGCAAGCACCGGCATGTGGTCGAGCCTCGCATCGTAAAGGCCGGTCACAAGATGAGCGGCACCCGGTCCCGAGGTCGCGATGCAAACGCCAAGCTCGCCGGCAAATTTGGCGTGAGCCGATGCCATGAAGGCCGCCATCTCCTCGTGGCGCGCTTGAATGAATTCGATTTTGTCCTGAGCACGGCGGAGCGCGCCAAAAACGCCGTTAATTCCATCGCCGGGATAGCCATAGATGCGGCGGACGCCCCATTGGTGGAGCCGAGCCACGAGGAAATCGCCTACGGTCATCGCCATCGCTGCTGTCCTGAGCCGAGGTTTCACGTGCGGCTCGCGGATGTCACCATTGGGGAGCAGCGGGCCGCCTTGATGTTTCAAAGCGCCGCGCCGAATTTAGTTCCGAG
>CAYMNX010000836.1:0-1821 GCA_964391905.1 uncultured Rhizobiaceae bacterium | reverse complement strand
GAAAGCAAGGGGCCCGATTTCCATGAACGCGTCCGCCAGGGCTTCCTCACGATTGCGAGGCAGGAACCCGGTCGCTGCGTCGTCATCGATGCAAGCCGTGATGTCGACGCCGTCTCCGCGGCTATACTCGCCGCCGCGCAGGAACGTCTGGGCTTGACGATTTAGGGCGATGGTCGAGGACGAGGATCTCGACAACGAAGAGGGGGCTGGCGGTGGCGGCGCGGCGGCGCCGGACATACCGCTGCCGCGCGAGAATTCGATTCTGCTCGGCCATGACGCGGCCGAGGCGGCGCTGCTCCAGTCTTACAATGCCGGCCGGCTCTCCCATGCCTGGCTGATCACCGGGCCGCGCGGCATCGGCAAGGCGACGCTCGCCTATCGCTTTGCGCGCTTCCTCCTGGCCGAGAGCGTGGCGCCTGCAGGCGGCGGCGCATTATTCGCTGCCCCGCCGCCGAACTCGCTCGCGATCGCGCCCGACACGGTGATTTTCCGCCAGGTCGCCTCCGGCGGCCATCCCGATCTGCTCGTGGTCGAGCGCAGCTTCGATGCGAAGCGCAAGCGCCAGCGGCGCGAGATCGTGGCCGACGAGACGCGCGGCGTCGGCGATTTTCTCCACCTGACATCGGGCCAGGGCGGGTGGCGGGTCGTGATCGTCGACGGCGCCGATCTCATGAATACCCATGCCGCCAATGGCTTGCTCAAGATTCTCGAAGAGCCGCCGAAGCGCACGGTGCTGCTTCTCGTCAGCGACAATCCCGGCCGCTTGCTGCCGACCATCCGCTCGCGCTGCCGGACCCTGCCGCTCAAGCCGCTCGATCGCGCTGTCATTATCGAACTTCTTCAAAGGTTTGTACCGGCTATTTCAGAGTCTGATCGAGATGTTCTCCTCGCCCTCGCCGGCGGCAGCCTGGGCCGTGCCTTGGAACTCGCGCGCGGTGACGGGGTTGCCATCTATTCCCAGATCACGAAGCTCTTGGCGGCCCTTCCTCATCTCGAGGCTGAGCTTCTGCACGGCTATGCCGAGCGCCTGGCACGGCCCGGGGCCGATGACGATTACGCACTCTTCGCCGAGCTCTTGCCCGGCTCGATCGCGCGACTCGTCGCAGTGGGGGCCGCTCAGGAGGCGACCGTGTCGCCGGAGGAGGAGCGGGTGATGCGCCGGCTCGTTTCGGGGCGCGGTCTTGATCAATGGGTGGAGGTATGGGAAAAGCTCACCCATCTCTTTACCCAGGCGGAAGGCATCAACCTCGACCGCAAGCAGGTCGTGCTGAATGCATTTTTCGCACTCGAAGAGGCGGCGCGGTAGCGGCTTCACGGCCGAGGCGTGACGCCGAGGAGCTACGATGCCGGGCGCCGAGCCCTTTTACGTCACGACGCCGATCTATTACGTCAACGATTCGCCGCATATCGGTCACGCCTACACGACCGTGGCGGTCGATGCCTTGGCGCGGTTTATGCGTCTCGACGGACGGAACGTGATGTTCCTGACCGGGACCGACGAGCATGGGCAGAAGGTCGACAAATCGGCGCGTGCGGCCGGCGTCGATCCGCAGGAATTCTGCGATCGCGTGTCGCAGAACTTCCGCGCCATGAATGGGCTGATGAATATCAGCAACGACCAGTTCATCCGCACCACTGAGCCGCGCCATATCGAAGCGAGCCAGGCCTTGTGGAAAGCGATCGCCGCGCGCAACTCGCCCAAGGGCCGCGACAATATCTATCTCGGCAAATATGCCGGCTGGTACGCGGTGCGCGACGAGGCCTTTTATGGCGAGGACGAGCTCACCACCGGCCCCGACGGGGCGAAGCGGGCGCCATCGG
>CAYMNX010000835.1:0-7247 GCA_964391905.1 uncultured Rhizobiaceae bacterium | reverse complement strand
CGACTTCATCGGGCTCGACACCTGCCTCTCGGTGATGCAGGTGCTCTATGAAGGGCTGGCCGATTCGAAATACCGCCCCTGCCCGCTGCTCGTGAAATATGTCGAGGCGGGCTGGCTCGGGCGCAAGACCGGCCGCGGCTTCTACGACTACCGCGGCGAAAAGCCGGTCCCGACGCGCTGAAGGCGGATGGCCGGCGCAGCCCCGCGACTCGGGGTGCGCCGAGCCGCCGCGCGGAGGGCCGAAGCCGACGCGGGCCGGGACGCGAATCGGCCAAAATCAAAAGATGACGAGAGCCTCTGGAAATCCCCTCGCATGCGTGCTAGGACGATCACGCCAACGGGGATGGCAGCGATGAGGTGTTGGTTTGTCGCTTGCTCTCGATAGTTGTCCGGCGCTCGTGCTCAATGCCGATTTTCGCCCGTTGAGTTATTTTCCATTGTCGGTCTGGTCGTGGCAGGAAACCGTGAAAGCGGTGTGTCTTGATCGCGTGCGCATCGTCTCGCATTACGACCGCGTGGTGCGCAGCCCTTCCTTCGAGATGCGGCTGCCCAGCGTCATCTCGCTCAAATCCTATATCGCGATGGCGCGCCGCCCGGCCTTCACCCGGTTCAACGTCTTCCTGCGTGACCGCTTCGTCTGCCAATATTGCGGTGATGGCTTTCCGGCGCATGACCTGACCTTCGACCATCTGGTGCCGCGCTCGCGCGGCGGCTGGACCACCTGGGAGAACGTCGTCACCGCCTGCTCGTCCTGCAACCTCCTCAAGGGCAATCGGCTGCCCGAGGAGGCGCATATGTTCCCGCGCCACTTGCCGATACAACCGACGACCCAGATGCTGCGCGATAACGGGCGGGCTTTCCCGCCCAATTATTTACACCATAGCTGGCGCGACTTTCTTTACTGGGACAGCGAGCTCGAGCCGAGCTGAGCGCCGCTATTTCTTGAGCGCGTCGCGTTGCTGAACGAGGCGCTGCAGCTCGTCATTCTGCTCCGCGATCCGCTCGGAATTTCGATCCTCATCCTCCGCCCCCGAGAAGGCAGCGCCTTGCTCGACGAGTTGCCGGATGTTGTCGCGGATCAGGGCGATGCGCTCTTCGATTTCGGCAAGCGAGAGCGTGCTCTTATTGGCGATCATGGGTTTTCCTTGGGTCAGCCGATAACGATTTGAGCATCGCGGCCGCCTTTGCAAAAGAAACCGGGCGGGCGCCCGTATCGAAGGCCAGCGCGCGGGCGCCGGCGCCAAGAGAGGCAACCAAAGAGCGGCGCGGCCGTTTTCTCCACAGAATATTGATCGGCGGTCGCGTCATCGCGAACCCTCACGCTCAACTTGCGCTATGATCGACGCGGTGCGCGAAGCGGCGCCCGCGGCTAGGTGGTGATTCTTATGACCCTTTTGCGCCATATCCGTCAATGCAACGAATATCGTCCCGACCGCTTCATGCCCTTCTGGCATCGCGATCAGCGCCTGGGTCTCATCCGCCGGAAGAATGCCGAAGCGCTGCGCCGCTTTCCCTCGGCCTATGAGGTCGCGGCCGACGGCGTGCGGCTGATCGTCGACGGCGATTTCGACGCGCTGAGCGCGGTGATCGAAGAGACGACCGAGCATCTGGTCGCCGAAGGCCTCGTCGCCAAATGGCGCAACGAATTCTTCGCCGCCGCCCCGCGCTGGGGCGCGCCCGCGCATTTCAGGATCGATCGCGGCGCCGTACCCTTTTTCGGCGTCCGCGCCTATGGCGTTCATTTGAACGGCTATGTCCGCGACGGCGACAAGCTGAAGCTCTGGGTCGGCCGCCGCTCGCCCAAGAAGGCCGTCGCACCGGGCAAGCTCGACAATCTCGTCGCGGGCGGCATCGACTACAAGCACGGACTCTTCGAGACGCTGATCAAGGAAAGCGAGGAAGAGGCGAGCCTGTCATCGCCGATCGCGCGCCGCGCGGTGCCGGTCAGCGCCGTCTCCTATCGCATGGAGGTGACGCACGGGCTGCGTGACGACGTGCTCTTCTGCTACGACCTCGAAGTGCCCGCCGATTTCACGCCGAAGAACAATGACGGCGAGCTCGTCGCCTTCACCCTCGAGGATGCGGCGGAGGTCATCGCCATGGTGCGCGAGGGCGACGCGTTCAAGTTCAACGTCAACCTCGTGCTGATCGATTTCGCGCTGCGCCACGGGCTGATCTCCCCCGATGAGCCCGACTATCTCGATCTCGTGACGAAGCTCCGCCGCCCGCTGGATTGATCGCTCGCTGATCGGAGCCCGCCGCCCCCTCACCCTTCCCTCTCCCCACAAGGAGAGGGTTGCGTAGGGATGGATCGGAGCGAGGCGCATCACCGCTCCAGCTTCAGCACGTAAATCCCGTGGTTCTTGTCGGTGATGTAGATGAAGCCGCGCGCATCGACGAGCACATCTTCGGTCTGGCCGACGAGCTTCGTCTTCGGCAGCATGCCGCGGCGCTCTTGCGGATCGGGCGGCACAAAATAGGCGATCTCCTTGACGAGGCGCTCGTCGGAAATATCGAAGACGCGCAAGCCGGCGTTGAAGTATGTCAGGAAACACAGATTCTCGTCGTGGAAGAGAATGTCCTGATATTGCCATTGATGCTGATTGTGCGGGCCGAAGCGCCCGCCCTTCTCGCAGAAATTGCGATAGGGCGCCCCTTCGGGCGGGCGCGGCAGCGGAAAGAGCGCGCAAAGCCGCGGTTTCGTCTCATCGCGAATATCGACGAGCCCGGCATAGCCCAAGGGCTCGTTGCAATTCTCGGCGATCGCCTCGGAATTGCAGACGACGAGCTCGCGCTGCGATAGCGGCAAAGCGGTGTGAACCGCGATGAAGGATTGGAACGGCGGCGAGAAAGGCAAATCGCCGACGAGCCGCGGCTTCTTCTTGTCGGCAACATCGAGGATGACGAAGCCGCCGCCGCCATAAGGCAGATAGGCGCGCTCGCCGCGGACATGCGCGCCGCCATGAAGCTGCGTTGCGTGCGGCGCGCCGCTCTCGCCGCCCGCTTTCCACTGGCCCTGACGCCACCAGCGCGAAATCTCGACGGGATGCGTCGGATCGTCGATATCGACGATCTGCAGGATGTGGCCCTCATAGCCTTGCGGCAGACCCGTCGCATAGACGTAGCGCCCGCCATCGTAATAATTGCGATGCGTGCCGCCGCCGCCCGTTTTGAACTGGCCGAGGCGCTCGGGATTTTCGGGATCGGCGATGTCCCAGATGACGAAGCCTTCATCGTAAGGCGCGCCGGGCACGTCGCCCCAGCCGGGCGCGATGCGCTCGAGCGACGTGATCATGCGCGTCCCCGCGATCTGTACCTGCAAGGTCCAGGTATTGGCGGGGCCAGACAAGAAGCGCACATGGCGCGGCTTGGTCGGGTCGGTGACCTCGAGGATGTGGAGCCCCGGCTCCCACAGCGCGGGGCTGTAGAGATACCAGCGCTCGCCCTTCTTATGGAGCGCGAGCTTGAAGCCGGGCTTGCCCAAGAGATCGTGATAGCCGACCGGCTTTAGTCCTTTGGCGAATGCCTTGCCCGGCGGAAAATCCATGATGCGCTCCTCCTTTTCTTAAGGAAGAAATACCACGGCGGAAGCTATAAGCCATAAGCTCTAAGGGTAAAGCTTACGGCTTAGAGCCATCTCCTCGACCATGGCGCACACTTCCGCCGGCGTCTTCCCCGCCTCGCGCAGCGCGCGCAGGGTGAGCGCCTTGTCGCGCTTGGCGAAGCGCTTTCCCGCGGCATCGGTCAAGAGCGGGTGATGGCGATAGCGCGGCACCGGCAGATCCAAGAGCGCCTGCAGCAAGCGATGGAGATGCGTTGCCGCGAAGAGATCGACGCCGCGCGCCACCAACGTCACGCCTTGCAGCGCATCGTCGATGGTGACGGCAAGGTGATAGCTCGTCGGTATGTCCTTCCTCGCGATCACGACATCGCCGAGCGCCTCGGGCTTGGCTTCGATGCGGCCCTGCGCGTCATCTTCCCAGAAGAGCGGGCCGGTTTGCGCCAAGGCTTTCGCGACATCGAGGCGCAGCGCGAAGCTGTTGCCCGCGCCGATGCGCCGCGCGCGCTCGTCATCGCTCAAGCGCCGGCAAGTGCCGGGATAGAGCGGCCCCTCGTCGCCCTGCGGCGCGCCGCCGGCGCGCGCGATCTCGGCCTTGATCGCGGCGCGGGTACAAAAGCAGGGATAGACGAGTCCCGCATCGACAAGCCGGTCGAGCGCGGCGCGATAATCGTCCCAATGCTGCGACTGGCGGCGCACGTCGCCATCCCAATCGAGACCGAGCCAAGCCAGATCTCGGATGATCGCATCGATGAACTCGGCGCGGCAGCGGCCCTCATCGATATCCTCGATGCGCAAGAGGAAGCGCCCTTGCGCTGCGCGCGCCGCGCGCCAGCCGATCAAGGCCGAATAGGCATGACCCAGATGCAAGAGCCCCGTTGGCGACGGCGCAAAGCGGGTGATCGTCATGGCGTGAGACTAGCAATGAAGCGCCGCTCGTGACAAAGCGGCGCCAATCCTCTATCCATGCCTCATGCCGAAGACACTCGATGGACCGAGCCAGCCGCCCCGCACCGGGACGGCGAAGCAATTGGTCGTGCTGCTGCACGGCTATGGCGCCGATGGCAATGATTTGATCGGACTGGCGCCGCATTGGGCGACGCTCTTGCCCGAAGCCGAGTTCATCTCGCCGCATGCGCCTTTCCCCTGCGAGGCCGCGCCTTACGGCCGGCAATGGTTCGGCTTCCAGGAGCGCACGCCCGAGCAGGTCTTGAGCGGCGTGCGCCAGGCCGCCGCGATCCTCGACCAGTACCTCACCGAGCTCCTCGCCGAGAAGAACATGGACGAGAGCCGGCTCGCGCTCGTCGGCTTCAGCCAGGGCGCGATGATGTCGCTCTATGTGAGCCTCCGCCGCGCCAAGCCGGTGGCCGGGGTCGTCGCCTATTCGGGGCGGCTCTTTGCCGCCGAGGCACTCGCCACCGAGCTGCGCGCGCGGCCGAAGATCCTCTTGGTCCATGGCGATGCCGACAATGTCGTACCGATCGCAGCGCTGCCTCATGCCTACGCCGCCTTGCAGGAGGCCGGGGTTCCAGTGGAGCAGATGCTGCGCCCGGGCTTGGGTCACGGCATCGATCCTGAGGGCCTGGCGCGTGGCGGCGAATTCCTGCGGGACGCCTTCGTGGGCCAACTTTGATCGGCGCTTTCTAATTTCGTCACACCCGCGAAAGCGGGTGTCCAGGAGGCGCTGGATTTCCCGCTTACGCGGGAATGACGACCGCCGGTCGTCACTTCTGCGCGATGTAGCGCTGCAGCAGCGACAGCATCGGCTCCTCGTCCCACTTCGCCGCCCCTTCGAGCTTGCCGAGGATCATGCCGTCGCGATCGATCAAGAAGCTGGTCGGCAATCCCTGCACGCCGAGCTCGTTGAGCGCCGATGATTTGGGGTCGAGATAGACCGCGAGATTCTTGATGCCGTGCTGGTCGAGAAATGGATCGACCACATCGGCGCCGCGCCGGTCCTCGGAAATCGCGAGGATGCGCAGCTTGTCGCCGAGCTTTGCTTGGAGGCGGTCGAGCGCGGGCATCTCCTCGACGCACGGGACGCACCAGGTCGCCCAAAGATTGACGAGCACGGGTGACCCGCGGAAATCGCTGAGCGCTTTCGCCGCGCCATCGCGCGTCGTGAAAGAGAGGGCGGGCGCTGGAAGCGGCTTGTCGCGCGCGATAAACTGTCCCAAGCTTTGAGGGCCGGCGGGAGCGACCGGGGACACCGATTCTTGGCGGCCCGGACGTAACATCAATACCGCGAGACCCGCCCCGCATAGGACGAGAAGCACCGTGAGCGCGCGTACCACAATCCTGATCGACACGAGTTTCCTTCCGCTCGGTTCCACGACATGACCCGCATGCGGCGCAAGGCGCCTTCGAAGGCCACCGCCAATGCGGCGTGGGGCGGCCGCTTCGCCGCCGGCCCGGCTGCGATCATGCAGCGCATCAACGCCTCGCTCGATGTCGACAAGGCGCTCTACGCCCAGGACATCGCCGGCTCGCTCGCGCACTGCGCCATGCTGGTCGAGCGCCAAATCATATCGCGCGCGGACGGGAATGCCATCGCCGCGGGCCTCGAAAAAATCCGTGACGAGATTGAGACGGGACGCTTTCCCTTTCGCATCGAGCATGAAGATATCCACCTCAATATCGAGGCGCGGCTCCAGGAGCTGATCGGTGCGGCCGCGGGGCGGCTCCACACGGCGCGCTCGCGCAATGACCAGGTCGCGACCGATTTCAAGCTCTGGGTGCGCGACGCGATCGATCGCATCGATGGCGAGATCGAGGCGCTGCAAGCGGCCCTGATCGACCAGGCGGAGCAGCACGCGGCGACGATCATGCCGGGCTTCACCCATCTGCAGGTCGGGCAGCCCGTCACCTTCGGCCATCATCTCCTCGCCTATGTCGAGATGCTGGGCCGCGATCGCGGCCGACTCCGCGATGCGCGGCGGCGCCTCAACGAAGCGCCGCTAGGGTCGGGCGCCTTGGCCGGCACCTCGTTTCCAATCGACCGGACGATGACAGCGAAGGCGCTGGGCTTCGACCGCCCGACCGCCAATTCGCTCGACGCCGTCTCGGATCGCGATTTCGCGCTCGAATTCCTGTCGGCGCTCGCCATCGCGGCAACGCATCTCTCGCGCTTTGCCGAGGAGATCATCCTCTGGCTCACCGAGCCCTTCCGCTTCATCAAGCTGAGCGATGCCTTCACCACCGGCAGCTCGATGATGCCGCAAAAGCGCAATCCCGATGCCGCCGAGCTGGTGCGCGCCAAGGCCGGACGCCTCATCGGCGCGCTGACCGGGCTCTTGGCGGTGATGAAAGGCCTGCCGCTCGCCTATGCCAAGGACATGCAGGAGGACAAGGCGCCGGTCTTCGACGCCGCCGACACGCTCTCCTTGTGCCTCGCCGCGACCGCCGGCATGGTGCGCGACATGAAAGTCGATGCGAACGCCATGCGCCGCGTCGCCGCGAGCGGCTTCAGCACCGCGACCGATCTCGCCGATTGGCTCGTGCGCGAGCTCGGCCTGCCGTTCCGCCAGGCCCATCACGTGACCGGCGCGCTGGTGGCGCGCGCCGAGGCGCTGGGCAAGGACCTTGCCGAGCTGCCGCTCGCCGAGATGCAGCGGGTCGAGAAGCGGATCACGCCGGCCGTCTTTCGCGTCCTCACCGTCGAGCGCTCGGTCGCGAGCCGCAAGAGCTT
>CAYMNX010000834.1:0-2699 GCA_964391905.1 uncultured Rhizobiaceae bacterium | reverse complement strand
CTGGCAATCCGTTCTCTGGGTCGGCGGCGCCCTGCCGGTTCTGCTCGCGGTCGCGATCTGGCTCGCGGCACCGGAATCGCTCGAATACCTCATCAGCAAGCGCCGGGATCGCACGGCCGCGCTCAAGATCCTCCGCCGCATCGATCCCGCCGCCAACCTATCCGAGGAGGTTCAACTCGTTGCCAACCGGCACGCCGCGCGCGAGAGCGCGATCCGCGATCTGTTTCAATCCGGCCGGGCCTTTGGCACGATCGCGATCTGGCTCGCCATCGGCATGAATCTGATGGTGAACTATTTCATCCAGCAATGGATGACGCAAATCTTCATCGATGCGGGGCTGACGCAGGAGACGGCGATCATCACCACCTCGATCTCGATGGCCGGCGGCATCGGCGCCGCCTTCGCGGTCGGGCCGCTGATGGACCGGCTCGGCCCCTATCGCGTCATGCCGCTCCTCTTCGTCGGCGCGGCGCTTTTCGTCTCGCTCATCGGCGTGGTGGTCGCGCTGCCGCTTGCGGTTTTGCTCGTGACGAATTTCTGCCAGGGCTTTTGCACCAGCGGCGTCCAGAAGGCCGGGAACGCCCTATGCATCTATTTCTACCCGACCTCGTTGCGCTCGACGGGCCTCGGATGGATGCTCGGCATTGGCCGCATCGGCGCGATCGCCGGGCCGCTCGCCGCCGGAATTCTGCTGGGATTCGGCTGGTCTGCGGCGGACCTCTTCTATGCCTGCGGTGTTGCCATGGTGGTCGGCGCCTTTGCCATGTTCCTGATGGCGCGCTTTTATGGCACCGGGACGCCGCAGTTTCTGACATCCGGCGCGCGGCGTTGAGAGGTGACGGCGGCCCACGCACCATTTTCGTTCTGCGCTTTTGGCGTTGCGGCGCGTTCGGCCTACTATCGCTGCCCCGTGCCGCGCGAACGCGGCCGCTGCCTGAGAAATCGGAGAGACAGACGTGACCAGGGCTTCTTTCTCGTTTCGCTTCGCTTTGGCAATCGCTGTTCTGACTCTGGCCTCTCTGGCGCCGACAAAAGCGCGTGCAGATTTCTTCGACGATATGCGGCGGACCTTCAAGACCGACATCCCGCATTTCTTTCAGGACGACATTCCCTGCGCCTTTGGCGGTCAGCCGACGAGCGGCGCCAAGACCTCGTGCAAATCCTCGGGCCACGCCGCAAAGCCCGCCGCCGATAAGAGCCGCGACCCGGCACCTCCTCCCGAGAAGCCCAAGGAGGATGGGAATACGCCGCCGAGTTCCGGCCAATAACGCGAGAGGCGGGCTGCGGCGGCGTTCCGTGTCGCATTTAACGATCGACGAAATCGCGGGATAATGGGGTAGACGTCTCCGCGGTCGCGCGGACAGGGGTTTAAGGACATCGCAACCCGCTTCCGCTATTTCTTGAGCCGACCGCCATGGCCTTCTTTCGCAACAACGCCGTCAATCTTCTCAATCTCCATTACGGCATTCACTCGATCGCGCTCTCGGGCGGCGGCGCCTTCTTCGTCGCCTATCTGCTCGAGGCGGGCGTGCCGGTGCCCGGCGCGCTCGGCTCGCTCGCGCTCATCCTGGCAGGGCGCTTCATCATTCGTCCGACCGTCGTGGTGCTGACGGCGCGATGGGGCATACGGCCGCTCCTCATCGCGGGAACGGTGATGAGCGCGGTGCAGTATCCTTTCCTTGCCGAAGTGCATGGCGTCGGGCCGATGTTATTGGTGCTGTGCTTGATTTCGGCGGCGGGCGATACGGTTTATTGGTCGACGTATCACGCTTATTTCGCGGCACTCGGCGATCACGAGCATCGGGGACAACAGGTCGGCGCGCGTGAGGCGTTTTCGGCCGTCGTCGGCATCGTCAGTCCGCTCGCGACCGGCTGGGTTCTCGTCACCTTCGGTCCGCGCGTCGCCTTCGGCGCGGCGGCCGGCGTTCTGCTGCTCGCCGCCTTGCCGCTTTTATGGACACCCAATGTCGCGGTCGCGCGGCATGCGCCCGGCGCGTTCAAAGCGGCCATTCCCGGCTTGTTGCTGTTCATCGCCGATGGCTGGATCTCGGCGGGTTTCTATTTCGTCTGGCAGATCGCGCTGTTTCTGTCCCTGGGCGAAAGCTTTCTCGCCTATGGCGGCGCACTCGCCATCGCGGCATTGGTCGGCGCGCTCGGCGGCTTGCTCCTCGGCCGTCATATCGATGCCGGGCATGGTACCCGCGCCGTCTGGCTCGCGCTCGGCATGATGGCGCTCATCATTCTTCTGCGCGCCGCGGCGCTCGATCATGCCGCCATCGCCGTCATCGCCAATGCGTTGGGCTCGCTCGGCGCCTGCCTCTACATCCCGACCTTGATGACGGCGCTTTACAATCAGTCGAAGCGCGCGCCTTGCCCGCTGCGCTTCCAGGTCGCCGCCGAGGGCGGCTGGGATATCGGCGGCGGGAGCGGCTGCCTCATCGCCGCGCTTCTCATCGGTTTCGGCGCGCCATTATCGGCCGGCATACTCTTGTCGCTTCTCGGCGTGATCGGCGCCTTTCTGCTGTTGCGCCGCTATTACGCGGACCATGCGGCGGGTTTGGAGCTGAGCCTGCCGATCCCGGCCGCCGAAGCCGAATTCCACGCGGAGCCGGTCCGCAAGTAGTCGGGTTCGGTCCTCGCGCCTTAGGGCGAAGGCGAGGGCGCTCCATAGCGCAAGAACAGGAATTTCGCGGCGCCGT
>CAYMNX010000833.1:0-4645 GCA_964391905.1 uncultured Rhizobiaceae bacterium | reverse complement strand
CGCGAGCAGGCGCGATCGATCCTGCTCATCCAGGCGCCGCTGTTCATCTATCTGGTGATCTATCTGCCGTTCGCCTTAGGAATGGGCCACCGTCGCAGCGCCGCCCAGGATCGATGAATCGCGGCGGCGCAATGCCGCGTCGACCGCGTCGATCTGGCGCTGGAGATCGATCTCGCGCGTCGAGATCACCTCGAGCCGCCGATCCGCGAGCACATGCACCTTGGCGCGCCGGCGGCGGCGCCACTCCATCACTTTGGCATCGCGTGCGGTGATCAGCGCAACGAGCAGCGGCCGGTAGAGCCCCAGCATGCCGGCGACCCAGCGATTGAGCAGCGGCGACGGCGGCACGGGACCGAGCGCGAAGCGATCGAGCATCGCCGCGACATCCGTCGCGGGGTACCACGTCTCGCCCGTGACCCAGCGATTGGTCGTGAAGAAGCGCAGCGGCGCCGCGTTCCGGTCCATGGCGATGCCGACGAGATGGCTCCAGGGATCGGCATCATTGCCTTCGCTGTGCTGTGGCGCCGACGGCATCAAGGGCGCCTTGGGCGCGGCGGGATTATCGGCGATCGCGAGCTCGGGCATCACCAGCGGGCGGACGCCCGGCGGCATGCCGCGGCCGCGCAGGAAAATGTGAAAGTGCCCATGCTCGCGCGTGTCGCGCCCGACGCCCTGACGCTCGGAGGCCGGATGCGCGTGGTAAAAATATTGCGCGTGGGTTGCCGGGTCGTAGACGTCGTCGCGCGGATAATGCTGCCATTCATAGACCGCGGTCGCGCCTTCGAGCGCCGCGGCCAAAACCGAGCTGCCCATCGCCGCGAGCTCGCGCTCGGCTTCGCGCACCGCGCGGCCATGCGACGCCATGGAGACGAGTGCGACATGAGGAAGTCGATCGATTTCGAGCATCGGCGTTCCGGGACCCCGCGGCTTTATGTCCTGCCGCGGCGGCGCTGGCAAGTGCGCGCTGCGGCACGGCTCACGATGCGGGACGCACGCGCGCGAGGGTTGCGACGGTCCAGTCGGCCACCTCTTTGGCAACGCCGCGCCAAGCCTGATCGGCGGTGTCGACGATCGCCGGCAGCGCGTTGCGCGGCGCCGCTTCCTCCGCCGTGAAGCTGTGATCGTCGAGAATGACGCGCTCCGGCATCTTGACGAGCTTGGCCCTGAGCTCGATCCGCCAGCGCGGCGGACCGTCTCCGGTGTAAACCGCTTCGAAGTGGCGCAGCTCCGTCAGCAGCACGGCGTCGCTGCGCAAGACGCTCGACGGTGCGCCGACCGCGGCGAGACGGTGCGCATTGTCGAGCGATGCGATCAATAAGGCCTGCACCATAGCCCCGAGCCGATCGGTCCAGGCCGCATCGGCGAAATAGTCGAGCGTCGTCGCACTGCGCGCGAGGGCGATCCGCGTCGTGTCGAGCGCCGCTTCCACGTTCGGCATCTCGACCACCAGCTGAATCGGTATCCGCGGCCCGGGCGCGAAATCCGATGCCGGCGTCAGACGATAAAGGTTGGGCGGCGGCGCCGGCTCGGGTAAGACGCTGCCGCAGCCGGCCAGCGCCGCCAGCGCGATCACGGCGAGCATACGCATCGCTGCGCTCATTGGGGCCGGTATCCTTGGCGACGATCGCCATAGAGAAGGCGCGAAGGATCGCGATCGAGCGTATCGACGGCCCGCGTCATCGTCTCGACGAGGGTCTGCGTCTGCGCCACGAGCGCACGCAGCTCGCCGATGCCGTTTTGCGTGAAGTCCCTGAGCGGGCCGCGATTCTCCTGCACCAGCGCATCGACATCGCGCACCGTCGTCGTCGCCTGCGCCGCGACGTTGTCGAATTGACGTATCGTCGCCTGCATGCTCTTCATCGTGTCCTCGAGACCGCGGATCGCGTCGCGCAGGTCCTTGGTGCCGGCCGCGCCGTTGGCGAGCATTTGCGCGAGATCGTCGCTGTGCGCCGCCGCGACGCTGGTGACGCGATTCAAATTGTCGAGCGTTGCCGCGAAGGCCGCACGGTTCTTGTCGTCGACCAGCGCGCCCATATTGTCCGCCAGGTTCGTCAGCTTCGCGAGGAGCAGCGGCACATTGGAGACGACTTGCTGCAAGCTCGATTCGCGCGACCAGATGACGGGATAGCGCTGATCGTCCTGAAGCTCGATCGGCGGCGCGCTCGGGCTGCCCGGCGTGATTTCGACCGCGGCGCCGCCGGTCAATCCCGTCAGCTCGATCGACGCGACCGAATCGGAGCGGATCGGGGCATTGGCGACGACCTCGATCGTCACGTGCACGCGTGCCGAATTCTGCGGATCGAGGGCCACATAAACCACGCGGCCGACCTGCACGCCGCTGATGCGGACCGGAGAGCCCTCGCCCAAGCCGGTCGCGACGCTCGCAAAGTAAATGTCGTAACGCGTGTTCTGTCGCGCCAATTGGCCGTGCGCGAGCCACAGCGCGGCAATCGCCACGCCGATGAGCAACGCAAGCACGAAGGCGCCGACCGTCACATAAGCCGCGCGTGTCTCCATCAGCCTCCGACCTCCTTGCTCAGTTGCAATTGCGCGGCGCGCCCCCGCGGGCCCGAGAAATAGCTTTTAATCCACGGATCCGGATCGCGCAGCATCTCGTCCAGGGTGCCGACCTTGAGCCGGCCGTCGATCAGGACGGCGACGCGATCGGCGAGCGCGAAAATACTATCGAGATCATGGGTCACCATGAACACCGTGAGGCCGAGGCTCTTGCGCAGATCGGCGAGCAGCGTGTCGAATTCGGCCGCGGCGATCGGATCGAGCCCCGCCGTCGGCTCGTCGAGGAACAAGAGCTCGGGATCGAGCGCGAGCGCGCGCGCAAGGCCCGCCCGCTTCCTCATGCCGCCCGAGAGTTGCGCCGGATATTTCATCGCCGTGTCGAGCGGCAGACCCGCAAGCGCGAGCTTCAACTCCGCGATCTCTTGCATCAGATGCGCCGGCAGATGAAGCTGCTCCTTGAGCGGCACCTCGATATTCTCGGCGACGGTCAACGAGCTGAACAGCGCGCCGTCCTGAAAGAGAATGCCCCAGCGCGCCTCGATGCGCCGGAACTCCTCCGCACCGAGGTCGGCGAGGTTCTTGTCGAAAGCCTCGATCGAGCCGGCGGACGGCGGGAACAGCCCGACGATCGCGCGCAGCAGCACCGACTTTCCCGAGCCCGAAGCGCCGGCGACGATCAAGACTTCGCCGCGACGGAGGTCGAGATCGACATGGTCGTGCAGAACCCGGCCGCCGACGCGGGTCTGCAAGCCCCGGACGCGCAGAAGCGGCGCTTCAGATGCCAAGTTCGGAGAAGAGGATGGAGAATGCGGCATCGATGACAATGACCAAAAAGATCGATTCAACCACGGCCAAGGTGGTCAGGCGACCGACGCTCTCGGCGCTGCGCCCGACGCGCAGACCTTCGCGACAGCCGATGAGGGCAATGCAGAGAGCAAAGAACGGCGCTTTCAGGATGCCGAGCCAAAAGGTCCAGCCGACAATGGCGCCTCGGAGCTGTTGAAGGAAGAGCGGCAGAGGGATGCCGAGCGCCGTGTCGCAGATGACGGCGCCTCCGATCAGCCCGGTGATGTTGGCGTAGAAGGTGAGGAGCGGCAGCGCCACGACGAGGGCGGCGAGGCGCGGCAGGACCAGAACCTCGACCGGGTCGAGGCCGAGCGTCGTCATGGCGTCGACCTCCTCATTGACGCGCATCGTGCCGATCTCGGCGGTGAAGGAGCTGCCCGAGCGGCCGGCGACGATGATCGAGGTCATCAAAACGCCAAGCTCGCGCAAATAGCCGATGCCGAGGAGGTTGACGGTGAAGATTTCGGCGCCGAAGTAGCGCAGCTGATCGGCGCCCTGATAGGTGATGACGATACCAACCAGAAAGGAGAGAAGCCCGACGATCGGCAGCGCCGAGACGCCGGTGCGCTGAATATGGGAAACGAAGCTGATGAAGCGAAAGCGCCACGGCCGGCGCAGGACCCGCAGGATCGTGATCGTGAGAAGACCGAAGAAGCCGAGCGCGGCGGTAAAATGGCTGAAGCCCAAGCAGCTCATCTCTCCGAGCTTGGCGAGCACATCGCCCACGCTGAGCGGTTTCCGATGCCGCCGCTGCGCCGGCGCGCCGGCGGGCACATATTTTTCCGCCTGGGTCAAAAGCGGGGCAAAGCGCGGCGCCAGATTCTCGATCGAGACTTGGGCGCCCGTTTTCCCGAACGCGGCCTTAAGTCGCAGCACGAACCAGGCGCCGACCGTGTCGAGCGCTGCGATCTCAGCGCAATCGATGCGCACGTTCCTGACCCCGGGCGGCTCGACCGTCTGATCGAGGGAGGCGAGCCGGCGATCGAGGTCGGCCGCGCTCGAAACGAGCCAGCGCCCTCCCGCCGCCAGCGCCAGCGCCGTTCCCTCCCGCCTTGCCTCGATCCAGCCTTCGTCCTTCATTGCGCCAGTTCCTGCCCTCCATACGGGCAGCACGGAATTGCTGCTTACCTCGCCCAAGGAGTTCTGTAGATTAGCCTTTTGGACAATATGGGGACAAATGGGGCCGGTGATGGACTTGAAGCAGCATATCAGGGGCATTCCGGACTTCCCCAAGCCCGGAATACTGTTTTACGACATCTCCACCCTGTTGAAGCATCCGGGG
>CAYMNX010000832.1:0-4444 GCA_964391905.1 uncultured Rhizobiaceae bacterium | reverse complement strand
GCAGACGACGAGCTGCGTGATGCCGCGATTTTTCAGGATCGCATCGAGATCGGTCGCGAAGAATGCGCCCTTGCCGGGCTTGTCGATCACCGGCTCGCTTGGCAACGGATAAAGCTCGGGAATGATGTCATGGCCCGGTTCGCCGCGGACGAGAATGCGGCCCATCGGCCCCTCGTCGCCGATCGCCAGCTTGGGCTGGCCGCGCCGTTTCTTGGCCGGCGGCAAATCGGAGAGATCGGCGCGATGGCCTTCACGCGTGTGCAGCACCGTCAACCCCGCGCTGCGCCATGCCGCGAGAAGGCTTTTGAGGGGGGCGATGACGGCACGTAACCGCGAAACATCGTTGCCGAGCGACGATCCGAAGCCGCCCGGCTCGAGAAAATCGCGCTGCATGTCGATGATGAGCAAAGCCGCGTGTCGGCCAGCCAATTCAAGCGGATAGGGCTCCGCGTCGATACACGCCATGCGTCCTGCTCCCTGTATCCGCCCTCCGACACGAGAAGCAGCAAGAACCGTGCCCCGTAATAGGACGAACTCTCTCAACGAGATGAAATTCCATGAGGCGAGGCTCTGAAGCAGGAATTGCGTTTTTACTGAGCGGAATCGGATGTTCATGCATAAGAAACGATCACTTTCGGTCCGGCGAAAGCGACGGTTCTGCGGCAGGCGTGCTTACGGAACTGGCACGGCTCTTGAACATGGGGCAGTGATCGCTACGGCAGAAAGGATCGCTATGGCCGCGGATGACGAGGCTCTTGACGCCACGCTCGATGCAACAGCCGGTCTTTTAGGGCTGACGGTTGTCGGAGCGTGGCGCGGCGAAGTTCTTGCGCATATGAGGGTGATTGCGAATTCGGCAAAGCTGTTGGCGGAATTTTCGCTCGACGACGAGGCGATGCCGGCGCCGGTATTCGCGCCCTGATGATGAGTGCCGAGAACCTGGCCTGCGGCCCGGCAGCCGATATTGCCGCATCGATCCGCGATGGGACGGTCACGGCCCGCGCAATCGTCGACGCCACCCTGGCGCGGATCGCCGCGCTCAATCCCAAGGTCAATGCCTTCACCGATGTGGTCGCGGCGCGTGCGCAAGCGCGGGCCGACATGCTTGACCGCGATCGCGCTGCTGGCCGGACCTTGAGACCGCTGGCCGGTGTTCCTTTCGCGGTGAAAAATCTGTTCGACGTTGCTGGCCTACCGACGCGCGCGGGCTCGAAGATCAATCGTGACCTGCCGGCGGCATCGCGCGATGCCACGCTGATCCGGCGGCTCGAAGCCGCAGGCGCCGTCCTCGTCGGCGCGCTCAACATGGGCGAATACGCCTATGACTTCACCGGCGAGAACATCCACGACGGGCCATCGCGCAATCCGCATGCGCTCGATCATATGACGGGCGGATCGTCCGGCGGCTCGGGCGCAGCGGTCGCGGCGGGATTGGTGCCCTTGGCGCTCGGCTCCGACACCAATGGCTCGATCCGCGTGCCATCGGCGCTGTGCGGTATCTTCGGCCTGAAGCCCACCTATGGCCGGTTGTCCCGTGCCGGCACTTTTCCGTTTGTCGCAAGCCTGGATCACGTCGGGCCCTTTGCGCGCACGGTGGCCGATCTCGCGATGGCTTATGATGTGATGCAGGGCGCCGATCCTGACGATGCAGTCGCAACGAGCCGACCGGTTGAGGCCGCGGCGCCCTATCTCGATGCGCCGTGCGATGGGCTGCGCATCGGAGTCGTCGGCAATGCCTATTTCACACGCCAGACGGATGCCGACGCACTCTTGGCGCTCGATCGCGTCGCCAAGGCGCTCGATGCGAAAACCGTGATCGATTTTCCCGAGATCGAACGCGCGCGGGCGGCCGCCTATCTCATTTCGGCGGCGGAAGGTGCGGCCTTGCATCTCAATCGTTTGCGGAGCCGAGCCGCGGATTTCGATCCCGCGGTGCGCGATCGCCTGATCGCTGGTGCAACGATTCCTGCCGCTTGGGTCATTGCGGCACAGCGCTTCCGTCGTTGGTTCCACGGCAAAGTGATGACGATCTTCCAATCGATCGATATCGTCCTTGCACCGGTGACGCCATGCCGTGCGCCGCGGATCGGCCAAGCGGACTTCACGCTGGGCGGCAAGACCCTGCCGGTGCGGCCCAACCTCGGCCTCTTCGCTCAGCCGTTTTCCTTCATTGGCCTGCCCGTGGTCGTGGTTCCGGTATGGCTCGATGATGGCTTGCCGCTCGGCGTCCAGGTGATCGCGCCGCCTTGGCAGGAAGCGCGTGCGCTCCAGGTGGCGCGCGGTCTCGAACGCAACGGCATTGTCCGCGCACCCGTCGCCTCGCTTTAAGGAACAGCATGGAGATCGATATTCCCGAGGTTGTGGCCGAGGTCGAGGCGGTGTTTGCCGAGTATGAGCATGCGTTGGTCACCAACGATGTGCCCGTGCTCGAGGCGCTGTTCTGGGATGATGCGCGCACGCGGCGCTATGGTACGAGCGAGAACCTTCACGGCATGGACGAGATCCGGGCGTTCCGCCGAGCACGATTGCCGGTTGGGCTCGAGCGCAGCATCGATCGCACCACCATCACCACCTTTGGGCGCGATTTCGCCGTCGCGAGTATCCTGTTTCGCCGCGATGGCGCGCCGGGCAAGATCGGCCGCCAGATGCAGACATGGGTTCGTCTGCCGCAAGGCTGGCGTGTCGTTGCCGCCCAGGTTAGCGTTATCGATGGTTGATAAAGTTTCGTCCCCCGCGTTGGACATTACGACTCTGATCGCGGCATATGGGGCCGGTGTGAAGCCCGCGGCGATTCTCGCGGAATGTCATGCGCGCATCGAGCGCGATCCGACTACAGCGGTCTGGATCAGCCGCCGTTCGCGTGAAGAGATGCGCTCATGCTTGGCGCAACTCGAACGTCGCCGTGACGCGGGCGAGGCCTTGCCGCTTTTCGGCATCCCGTTCGCTGTCAAAGACAACATCGACGTTGCCGGTCTGCCGACCACGGCTGGATGTGCGGCCTATCGGTACATGCCGCAAAAATCGGCTTATGTGGTCGAGCGGTTGGAAACGGCTGGCGCGATCGTTCTGGGTAAGACCAATCTGGATCAGTTCGCCACCGGCCTCACGGGCACGCGCTCGCCCTATGGCGTGCCGTCTTGCGTCTTCGATGCCGACTATATTTCCGGAGGCTCGAGCTCGGGCTCGGCCATCGCCGTTGCCAATGGCAGCGTCAGCTTCGCGCTGGGGACCGACACGGCCGGATCGGGGCGCGTGCCGGCTGCCTTCAACAATATCGTCGGGCTCAAGCCGACCAGGGGTTGGCTCAGCACCAGCGGCGTGGTGCCCGCTTGTCGCAGCCTCGACTGCGTGTCGATTTTCGCCGCCACGGTCGAGGATGCGTTGCGGGTGACGGAGATCGCGGCCGGCTTTAACGAAAGCGATGCTTTCTCGCGCCCCTTGCCCTCGGTCGCGGCCGCGATACCGCCGCGCGGCTTTCGTTTCGGCGTGCCGACCGAACTCGAATTCTTCGGCGACGAGGCTGCGCGCGCGCTCTACGAGCAGAGCGCGGCTTGTCTCGAAAGGCTCGGCGGCGTGCGCGTTGCCATCGATTTCACGCCCTTCCGGGATGCGGGCGCGCTTCTTTATGACGGGCCCTGGGTGGCCGAGCGTCTGGCAGGCTTGCGGGATTTCGTCGCAACGCATGCCAACGACATGCTGCCGGTGACGCGCGAGATCATCGGCGGTGCAAAGAATATCGACGCGGTCCGCACCTTTGAGGGCTTTTACCGCCTCGCGTCGCTCGCGCGCCATGCTGAGGCGGTATGGGCCCAGATGGACCTGTTGGTCGTGCCGACCACCGCAACGACTTATCGCATCGCCGAGGTTCTCGTGGATCCGATCCGGTTGAACAGCCGGCTGGGGCTCTATACCAATTTTGCGAACCTGCTTGATCTTTCGGCGATTGCCGTGCCGGCGGGATTTCGCGCCAGCGGCCTACCTTTCGGTATCACCTTGATGGCCCGCGCCTTCCAGGATCGGCCGCTTGCGGCTCTGGCGGCGCGGTTTCATCAGGCCATCGAGGGCAAGATCGCGATCGCGGCCGAGCAAAGCCCGATACCTTCGTCGTGCAGCGCGGAATCCGCGGCGGATCGTGTCGAGTTTGCGGTTTGCGGAGCGCATCTGTCGGGACAAGCGCTCAATCACGAACTTCTCGCCCGCGGCGCGACGCTGGTTCGTACCGCGCGAACCGCGCGCGGCTATCGGCTATATGCGCTGAACCAAGGTGCGATCGCAAAGCCAGGATTGATCTTCGACGGCCACGGGCAGGGCAACATTGAGGTGGAAGTCTGGGCACTGCCGCCGGCGGGATTTGGCGCCTTCGTCGCCGACATTCCACCGCCGTTGGCGATCGGTACCGTCGAACTTGACGGAGGCGAATATGTTAAAGGCTTCTTATGCGAAG
>CAYMNX010000831.1:0-5756 GCA_964391905.1 uncultured Rhizobiaceae bacterium | reverse complement strand
GACCTCGAAGGTCGTCGTCGTCGCGATCGGCGCATTCTTCCCGGTGATCGTCAACGCCTATGCGGGCGCCGCCAATATCGAGAAGATCTACATCGATGTGGCGCGCAATTTCGGCGCCAGCCCGCGCATCATGTTCACCCGCGTCGTCTTCTACGGCGCGCTGCCCTTGATCTTCGCGGGGCTGCGCGTCGCGCTCGCCATCTCCTTCATCATCGGCACGGCGGCCGAGTTCGTCGCGGCGAAGAGTGGGATCGGCTATCTCATCTGGTCGTCCTGGGAGCTCTTGCAGGTCGATGCGATGTTCGTCGGCATCGTCACGATCGGAATCTTGGGCGTCATCACCTCGACCCTGTTCCTCGAGGTCGAGCGCAAGGTGATTCCGTGGAAGGCGCCGTGAGAAGACGGGTGCCCCCGCTCATCCTCCTCGGCGCCTTGGCGCTGCAAGGCTGCGCCATCCAGGATCGCTACGGCAACTCCTATGGCGGCTTCTTCGACTACGGCAACCAATACGCCTGGCAGCGCACGGCTTGCGAGACCGAGATCGATGCCAAGAATATCGCCGCAGAGCTGCGCCGGCGCTACATGCAATGCTGCATGTGGCGAAACGGCGTGCCGATCGATGATTCGACCGGTTGTGCGGCGCCGCCCTATTATAGCGGGTGAGCGGGTGAGAAACGCCGCCGCCGATCGTAGGGCGAGCGGCTGATCGAGGGAGGCGTGATGAAGCGGAGCACGGATCGCATTCTCACAACTCACGTTGGCAGCTTGCCGCGGCCGCCGCAGCTCGCGGCGCTCCTGGTGAAGAAGGATCAGGGCGAGCCTTACGACAAGACGGAGCTCGATCGGGAGATCGCCGCCGCGGTCACCGCGATCGTCCGCCGCCAGGCCGAGACCGGGATCGACGTCATCGATGATGGCGAGATGTCGAAGCCCGGCTATTCGACCTATATCGCCGATCGCCTCACCGGCTTTGCGGGGCACGCGCCGCGAAAGCCGCCGCTCGATACGCGCGACTATCCGAATTTCAACGCCGCGATGACGCGGATGACGGGGCCGCAGACCTTGCGCCGCTCGAATTGCGTCGGCGCCGTGACCTTGCGCGATCGCGCCCCCGTCGCGCAGGACATCGCCAATCTCAAAGCGGCGCTCGCGGGCACGCGCCATGTCGAGGCCTTCATGACCTCGGCTTCGCCCGGGCTGGTCTCGGCGTTCCAGCCCAATACCTTCTATCCCTCGCATGAGGCCTATGTTGGTGCCGTGGCCGAGGCGATGGCGGAAGAGTACAAGGCGATCGTCGATGCGGGCTTCCTCCTGCAGCTCGATTGTCCTGATCTCGCCATGGCGCATCACACCGGCTTTCAGGATTTGAGCGAGGCCGATTTCCTGAAGCGGGCGCAGCACCATGTCGAGGTGCTCAATCACGCCGTGCGCGACATTCCGGCAGAGCGGATGCGGCTTCATATCTGCTGGGGCAATTACGAGGGCCCGCATGACCACGACATTCCGCTCGCGAAAGTCGCCGCGATCCTGCTGAAGGCGAAGCCCATGGCGCTCTTGATCGAAGGCGCCAATCCGCGCCACGAGCATGAATGGGCGCTGTGGAAGGAGGTCAAGCTCCCGGAGGACAAGATCCTCATCCCCGGCGTGATCGACACCTCGACCAATTATGTCGAGCATCCCGAGCTCGTCGCCGAGCGCATCGGCCGCTTTGCCGCGGTGGTCGGGCGCGAGCGCGTGATCGCCGGGACCGATTGCGGCTTCGGCACCTTCGCGGGCTATGGCAAGCTCGATCCCGACATCGCGTTCAAGAAGCTCAAGAGCCTCGTCGAGGGCGCGGCGCTCGCATCGCACCGGCTGTGGTAGAGCGGGCGCTTTCTCTTAGCCGACGATGCGATAGCCGGCATCGATGATAGCGATCGCGACGATACTGGCGAAGGGTTCAGCCTCGCCTTGACCGACATCGGGCGCGGCGTGACCTTTTTGTCATTTTGTGGGGTTGCGTTCGCCGAGCATCAGCGGCCCGGCCTTACCGCTGGCCCTCCATGCCGCGCGCCGACAGCAACAATTTCCGCCACTGCACCAGCTGTGCGTCGGTCGGCGCCAGATATTCGGGCCGGTCGTAATAGGCGTGGATGGCGGCGGGGGCGTCCTGCGCCGAGAAGCTGCGATCCATCACCCAGTGATGGAAGAGGTGATAGGCGAGCCACTCATAGGCGCGGCCGATCGCGCTTCGGCGCAGCGCGGTGTGGAAATAGAACATGCGCGTGTTGTTTGCATCGATCGGCACCGCCCAGCGCGTCCACATATGCGTCTTGTAATTGATCCGCACCATGCAGGGGAGGTGCTGCCCCATCTCCCATTGCTCGCTCGCGCGATATCTCGGCAGCAGGTCGAAAGGCTTGCGCAACAGCGCAACGAGCCAAAGCCAGGAACGGCGGTAGCGATGGCGTGGCCATTTTGCCTCGAGACGGGGAAAATATTCCTGATCTTCCTTGCCCGCCTCATGGATGGCCTGTGACGGTGTCAGCCGATGCGGGCCGATGCGTCTGGGGCGCCCCGGCGGGTAATGCGGCGGATAGATCGGCTTCATCAGCAGCATCGCCGAGTTGCGATGCAGATAGCGTACATGGCTGTCGAAGGAATTCTCGAAGCAGGGCCGCCAATTCGCCGGCCACTCTGTATTCCAGGCGAGCACGATCTTCTCATCTTGGAAGAACTCTTCGGGGATGTTCTCTTCGATCGGCGCCGGCTCGCCCTTGCCCATCCAGAGGAACACGACGCCTTTCCAGGTCGCGGTCGGAAAAACGCGCGCGCGGATCTGGCCCGGCATGGGCGATGCCGGGCCTTCACCCAAAGCGGCAAGGCATTCGCCATGCTCGTCGAAGACGAAGCCGTGATAGAAGCACGCGACCGTGCCGCGGAACTCGCAATTGCCGTGCGACAGCATCGCGCCGCGATGGGGGCACGCATTGCTCAGCGCCGCGACTTTGCCGCTCTTGCCGCGGAACAGGCAGATATCTTCGCCCAGCATCTTGATGAAGACGGGCTTCTTCCAACCGACCTTCTTGTCGCGGATCGCGGGATACCAATATTCGGTGAGGCCCAGCACCGGAATCTTGTCGCGCAAATCGTTGTGGCCGAGCGGCAAGTCTTGATCGTCGTTGCCGCTCTTCGCCCGCGTCTCGATCCTCGCCGATGCCGTCCTCCGCGGTTCCGTCTCCAGCATGCTTCGCTCCCGTTGCAATGACTTTTTTGTGATTCTTCGCCGTCTCGTCCCGCCGTGTCAACGATTGCGCTGTTAAGGGCTTCCGTATGAAGCCGGATGCGATGCGCGGCTCGCGCCCCCCAAACGGGGCGGCCGAGGATTGACGCCCGTGCCGCGGCGGAGAAGAGTGGCCTCAGACTCAAGAAACGAGACCGATATCGGAGACCAACAATGCAGCTCGACGCAATTGCCGTGGGCGCCAACCCGCCCGATGACGTGAATGTCATCATCGAAGTACCGATCGGCGGCGAGCCGATCAAATACGAGCTCGACAAGGCTTCCGGCATCCTGGTCGTCGATCGCTTCCTCTACACCTCGATGCGCTATCCGGGCAATTACGGCTTCATTCCGCATACCCTCTCGGCGGATGGCGATCCCTGCGATGTGCTGATCGTCAACACGCGCGCGATTACGCCGGGCGCGATGATGAGCGCGCGCCCCATCGGCGTGCTCTTCATGGAAGACGAAGCCGGCCACGACGAGAAGATCATCGCCGTTCCCTCGGCGAAGCTCACGCGCCGCTATGACGGGATCAAGTCCTATACCGATCTTCCGGAGATCACCGTCCGGCAGGTCCAGCATTTCTTCGAGCACTACAAGGATCTCGAAGATCAGAAATGGGTGAAGGTCACGCATTGGGGCGCGACCGACGAGGCGCATCGAATCATTCGCGAGGCGTGCGCGCGCGCCAAGGCTGCCGCGAAGAAGGCGTGAGGCGCCGCTTTGCGGATGCGCTACCGCGTCAGCCGGTAATGCGCGTCGATCGCCGGCGGGCGGTCGGAAAAAACGCGCTCTTGCTCGACCAGCTCGATGAGATGGGCGAGCACAGAGCGGCCGGCCGCAGCGGCGAGGCGCGGATCGAGCCCGACATAAACCCGCGCGACGATCTGCGGGATCGTCTCATCGCCCGCGGCGAGCGCTTTTAGAATCGCCTCGCTGCGCTCGCGACGATGCGCGATGAAGGCCTCGACGTGAGGGCGAGGCGCGATGATCGAGGGGCCGTGCGTTGGCCAGTAGATCGCATCGTCGCGCTGCAGCAGCTTCTCGAGCGAGCGCATATAGGCGGCCATATCGCCGTCGGGCGGCGCGATGACGCTGGTCGACCAGCCCATCACATGGTCGCCCGAGAAGAGCGTACGTTCCTCGGGTAAGGCAAAGCACAAATGATTCGAGGTGTGGCCGGGCGTCTCGACCGCGGTCAAATGCCAGCCGGGCCCCTCGACCGTGTCGCCGTCGCGCAGCTCGATATCGGGAATGAAATTCCGGTCGCCGCCTTCCTCGGTGACGCCGATGACGCGCTCCTCGGCGCGGCGCGAGCCATGCGGGCCATAGCCATAGGTCTTGGCGCCGGTCGCGGCTTTGAGCGCCGCCGCCGCCGGCGAATGATCGAGATGGGTGTGGGTGATGAGAATATGCGTGACGGTCTCCCCCTCGAGCGCCGTGAGGAGCGCGGCGACGTGATCGGCGAGGTCGGGACCCGGATCGATCACCGCGACCTTGCCGCGGCCGATGATGTAGGTGCCGGTGCCTTTGAAGCTGAAGGGGCTCGGGTTGCGCGCGAGGACGCGGCGGATGAGCGGCGTCAGCTGCTCAGCCCGGCCGTATTCGAAGGTGAAGTCGCGGCGGAAGGGGATTTGGATCGCCATAGCCTTGGCCATATCGGAAGCGGGGCGCCTTGCCAAGAGCCGCTGCCGGGCTTCAAGCGTAAGGCGCGATTTTCGACGAGATGCCAGGAGAGAAAGGCGAGGGCGCTTGCGAGCAGGGTCGCGAGGATGAAGACCTGCCACCAGGCGGCGTGGCCGCGCAGGAGCCAGATCACCAGCTGCTCCGCCGGCCAGCCGTAGATGTAGAGCCCGTAGGAAAGATCGCCGAAGCGCGCTGCGGGAATGACCGGCAGCCGCAAGTGAAGCGCGAGATAGAGGGCGAGATAGCAGCCGAAGACCGGGAACCAGGCGATGAACTGGCGCGCGGGGATGCTGGCGATAAGCCCGATGACGGCGAGGAGCGCGACGCGGTAATCGAAAATCCGCGTGTCGCGCAGCTTGTAGAGGACCATGCCCATGGCGAAAAAGCCGAGCATCCAGGCCCATCCGCCCCAATCGAAGCCCGTCCAGGCGAGGAAGCCGAAGAGGTCGAGATAGTTGCCGGCGAGGCTGAGGACCAAGAGCGCAAGGCAGACGGGCAGGTTGAGGAGGCGCAGGAAGCCCAGCGCTAGCACCATCAGATACATCTCGAATTCATAGCCCAATGACCACAGCGAGCCGTTGACTTCGAGCCCGACGGGGTTGTCGACGAAGATCACGCCCGGCAGCTCGTGGACCTTGAGGCTGAAGACGAGGTTGTTCGCGACGTAGCGATAGGGCTCGGCGCGCGAGAAATACTCCGCCAGCGGGAGGGTGGTGACGAGGGGGCCCAGGACGAAAGCGGTCAGGACCAGGACGACGATGAAGCCCGGAAAGATGCGCAGGCAGCGCTTCGCGAGATAGCGCAG
>CAYMNX010000830.1:0-2307 GCA_964391905.1 uncultured Rhizobiaceae bacterium | reverse complement strand
CTATTTCGGCCGCTCTTCCGCGTCGTCGCAAAGAGCTGGCACCTCTACGCGATCGGCTTACTCTTCGGCCTCGGCTTCGATACCGCAACCGAGATCGGGCTCTTGGGCATCGCCGCGGCCGAAGCAGCGCGCGGCCTCACGGTCTGGGCGACGCTCGTCTTTCCCGTGCTGTTCACCGCCGGGATGATGTTGGTCGACACCACGGATAGCGTCCTGATGGTCGGCGCCTATGGTTGGGCCTTCGCCAAACCCATGCGCAAGCTCTATTACAATCTCACCATCACCTTCGTTTCGGTGCTTGTCGCCTTGCTTGTCGGCGGGGTCGAGGCGTTGGGTCTTCTCGTCGAGAAGCTGCGCCTCACCGGGCCGTTCTGGGGTGTCGTCACCGATCTCAACGAGAATTTCGGCAATATCGGCTACCTCATCATCGCGATCTTTGCTGTCAGCTGGCTCGTCTCGGTTCTCGTCTATCGCCTGAAACGGTTCGAGGAGCTCGAGACCAGCGGCAGTTAGTCGCTTGCCAAGCCCCCTTCGCGCGACCTATCTATGCGCCTGCGAAGGATCGAGGATGACGAAGGGGCCTCATCGCGTGACCAGGAAGAGAGCGCCGCCCGGGGCGCCGCTTGCCTTTCTCGCCCTTGCCCTTCAGGTATTGATACCGTTTCTCGTCGCCTACGAGATTTCGGTTCTGAGCAGCCCGGCCTATGCCGGGGATGCGATCATCTGCTCGGCCGCGCATGCCGGCTCGAGCCATCGGAGCGCTCCCGATCATACCGATCACGGCGCGTGCCCGCTCTGCGTCACGCTCGCCGCGGCGCAGGCTTTTACCAATGCGGCGCCGGTCCCCTTGCCTGTGCCGCGACAGGTCGAAAGCATCACCCTGCAAGCGGGGCCTGCGCGGCTCGTCACGACGCTTGCGGCCGCGCCCTATAATCCGCGCGCTCCTCCCGCCCTCGGCTGAAGTCGGAATAACGCTTTCTTCCGAGCCGCACGGTTAGCGGCTCGATCATTCCGCTTTTCATGCTGAGGAGACTTTGATTTGGACCGACAATTCATGGGCGCGACGGTCGTCGCCGCCCTTGCCACCGCGTCCTCGCTACAGGAGGCGGCGGCGCACGGCTTTGCCGGCGACCGTTTCTTTCCCGCCACCATTGCGACCGACGATCCCTTCGTCGCCGACGAGATGTCGCTGCCGACGGTCACCCTCAACCCGCGCGCGAGCGACGGGTCGAAGGAGATCGATGTCGGCTTCGATCTCGCCAAGCGCATCACGCGCAATCTGGGCTTCACGCTGAGCGATCAGTGGAAGCATATCGATGTGCCGGGCGCACCGGCGATGAAGGGGTTGGATGCGCTCACCACCGGGGCGCAATACCAACTCTTCGTCAACGGTGCGCACGAGCTGATCGGCCTTGCCGGGCTCGAGGTGAGCTGGGCGCATACCGGGCGTGTCAACGCGGTCGGCGCCCCTGATTTCACGACGCTGACGCCGAACCTTGCCTTCGGCAAAGGCTTCGGCGATCTGCCCGAGTCCCTGCCGTGGCTCCGGCCCTTCGCCGTGACTGCCAATCTCGGCGTCGATTTTCCAACCAAGACGACGAGCAACGGCAATCCCAACCCCAATGTCTTCGAGTACGGGGTCGCCATCGAATACAGCCTCGAATATCTCCAGCATCATGTTCGGGATATCGGGCTTCGCGCGCCCTTCGACCGGCTGGTCCCGCTCGTCGAGCTGTCGATGGAGACACCGTTCAATCGCGGCCAAGGCGGGCAGACCACGGGCACGGTTCAGCCGGGCGTGATCTGGGCCGGGCAGCATTTCCAGCTCGGCGCCGAGCTCATCGTTCCCGTGAACAGCCTCTCCGGTCACGGCATCGGCGGCGTGTTCCAATTCCATCTCTTCCTCGACGATCTCTTCCCCACCACCATCGGCAAGCCGCTTCTGGAGAACTGATCATGCGCCGATCGACGCTGCCTGCGTTCTTGGTTCTTCTTCTTCTCGTCGCGGCATCGCCGGCCTTGGCGCATGCCTTCCCGGATCATGCCGCGCCCGCGGTCGGCGGCATCGTCGCCCAACCGCCGAAGCAGGTGCAGATCTGGTTCACCGAGAAGCTCGAATCGTCCTTCAGCCGGATCGAGGTGCTCGATGCGTCGGGAAAGCGCGTCGATGCCGGCAATTCGAGCGTCGACGCGCAGGATCCGCGCCTCCTGCGCGTCTCGGTGAAGAACTTGTCGCCCGGGACCTATAAGGTCGTGTGGCATGTCGTGTCGGTCGACACGCATGCGACCGAGGGCGATTTTACCTTC
>CAYMNX010000829.1:0-3821 GCA_964391905.1 uncultured Rhizobiaceae bacterium | reverse complement strand
CTAATGGGCCTTATCCGCCGCATGTCGTCGTGTATTACTTTTTTGTCGGCGCGCTCTTCTATCATTTTAAGGACCGCATCCCAGCGCATTTTGGAATTTTTCTGGCCGCGCTGGCGGTCGCATATATTGCTCTCGCCTCGGACGAAGCTCTTGTCTATGTCGCGCCGATCCCGCTCACCTACTGCACGGTTTTCTTTGGGCTGGTCAATCTGCCAAAAATCAAATTCATATCGAGCGGCGATTATTCCTATGGCATATACCTGTACGGTTTTCCGATCGCGCAGACATATATGAATTTTTTTCCGCAGTTGACGAAACACGTCGTTCTTTTGGTTCTGCTCGCAGTCTGCACAACCTATCTTTTTGCCGCCTTTTCGTGGCACGTCATCGAGAAAAAAGCCTTGAAGCTAAAAGGACACCTGCCGGGCAATTGGTTCCCCTTTCCGGCGCGAGCCGAATGAAACGAGCGCGCGAAACGCGCCCAGGCCTCTCAGGCGCATGATATCGGTGCGCGCGGCAAGCCGGATCCCCACCGATCGGCGCCAACTCAGCCGGCCGAGCCTTGATGTCGACCTCCTCGAAGCTCGGGCTTGACGGAATAGCCCTTCTCTCCGGATACTGGGTCCATTCCAAGGGGAGCCCCGAGAAAGGGGCTGAGACACCGCTAGGCTTCAAGGCAGCGCGGAAACCCTTCGAACCTGATCCGGTTTGTACCGGCGTAGGGACAGGAAGCAGCGCATCGCGCAATCCCTCTCGCCAGATCGAATCGGATCGCAGCCCTACGCGGGAAGGAGATCGATATGCCTGAAGGCGCTCTCGGCCAGAATTTCCAAGTCTCGACCGGCCCGTTGCCGGCTTCGCGCAAAATCTTCGTCGCGGGAAAGCGTTTCCCCGATATCCGCGTGGCGATGCGCGAGATCGAGCTGACGCCCTCATCGAAGGAGCCGCCGGTCCGCGCCTATGATCCGTCGGGTCCCTACACCGATCCCGCGGTCGCGATCGACATTCGCGCGGGATTGCCGCCGTTGCGCGAGCGCTGGATTCGCGCCCGCGGCGATGTCGAGGAATGCGCGCCGCGCGCAACCCGCCCCGAAGATAACGGCTTGGCACCGGGCGAGGTCTCGAGCGTGCCGCTCTTCGACCGCGCGGGCCGCAAGCCGCTCAAGGCCAAAGGCGGCAAATCGGTATCGCAGCTCGCCTATGCGCGCGCCGGCATCGTCACGCCCGAGATGGAGTACATCGCGATCCGCGAGAATCTCGGCCGCGAGAACTTGAAGAAGCAAGCGGATGGCGAGAGCTTCGGCGCCGCGATCCCCGATTACGTGACGCCCGAATTCGTACGCGACGAGGTGGCGCGCGGCCGTGCCATCATTCCGGCGAATATCAATCATCCGGAATCGGAGCCGATGATCATCGGCCGCAATTTCCTCGTCAAGATCAACGCCAATATCGGCAACTCGATCGTCACGTCGTCGGTTGCGGACGAGGTCGACAAGCTCGTCTGGGCGATCCGCTGGGGCGCCGACACGGTGATGGATCTCTCGACCGGCAAGAACATCCACACGATCCGCGAGTGGATCATCCGCAATTCGCCGGTGCCGATCGGCACCGTGCCGATTTATCAGGCGCTCGAGAAGGTGAACGGCAAGGCCGAAGACCTCACTTGGGAAATATTCCGCGACACCCTCATCGAGCAATGCGAGCAAGGCGTCGACTATTTCACCATCCATGCCGGCGTGCGGCTCGCCTACATCCCGCTGACGGCGAAGCGCGTCACCGGCATCGTCTCGCGCGGCGGCTCGATCATGGCGAAATGGTGCCTCTCGCATCACAAGGAGAATTTCCTCTACACGCGGTTTGAGGAAATCTGCGAGATCATGAAAGCCTACGACGTGAGCTTCTCATTGGGCGACGGCTTGCGTCCCGGCTCGACCGCCGATGCCAATGACGAGGCGCAGTTCGCCGAGCTCAAGACCTTGGGCGAGCTCACCAAGGTCGCGTGGAAGCATGATGTCCAGGTGATGATCGAAGGCCCCGGCCATGTGCCGATGCAGAAGATCAAGGAGAACATGGAGCTGCAGCTCGAGCACTGCCACGAGGCTCCGTTCTACACGCTCGGGCCGCTCGTCACCGACATCGCGCCCGGCTATGACCACATCACCTCGGCGATCGGCGCCGCAATGATCGGTTGGTTCGGCACGGCGATGCTTTGCTATGTCACGCCGAAGGAGCATCTGGGCCTCCCCGACCGCAACGATGTGAAGGATGGCGTCGTCGCCTATAAGATCGCGGCGCATGCGGCCGATCTCGCCAAGGGACATCCGACCGCGAAGGAGCGCGATGATGCGCTCTCCCGCGCGCGCTTCGAGTTCCGCTGGCGCGATCAGTTCAACCTCGCGCTCGATCCCGAGACGGCGGAGAAGTTCCACGACCAGACGCTTCCCGCCGAAGGCGCGAAGCTCGCGCATTTCTGCTCGATGTGCGGCCCGAAATTCTGCTCGATGAAGATCTCGCAAGAGGTGCGCGACTATGCCGAGCAGGGCATGGCCGAGAAATCGGCGGCGTTCCGCGAGGAAGGCGGCGAGATCTACAAGGTGCTCGAAGGGAAGGCGATCGCGATCGAGCACTGAGCAACGCCATGGCGGCGCCAATCAACCGCGACTATCCCGATCGCCCCTTCACCGCCGCCTTGGCGGTGTGTCGGCGGGGCGATCGGGTGCTCCTCGCGCAACGCGCCAAGGGTCCGGGGCCGGCGATCGGAAAATGGGGCTTTCCGGGTGGCATGCAGGAATTGGGCGAGGCGATCCTCGCCGCGGCCGCCCGCGAGCTTTATGAGGAAACCGGCATCACCGCCGAGCCCCTGCGCGTCATCGACGCCTTCGATGTCATCGGCAAGGAAGAGGATGGCCGCGTGCGCGCTCATTTTACGCTCGTCTGCGTCCTGCTCGAGTGGCGCGAGGGCGAGGGCAAGCCGATCGAGGATGCGACCGCGGTCGGCTGGTACACGCCCGATGAGGCGATGCAAAGGCTCGAACTGTTCCCCGACACGCTGCGGCTGATGAAGGCGGCGCTCGCAGTCTCATAAAGGCCAGGAACTCGGGCGCGCGCATTTCCGTTGATGAAAAGCGCCGTACTTTTCCGCGGCGCCTTGAAGGAGCGGTAAATGCGCTGGCTTTCGATCCTAGGGGTTGTGCTTATCCTGGTCGGCATCGCAGCCCTGGTCGTGGACTACATCCCGATCCATCACCGGGAAGAGGTCGCGAAGATCGGGCCGCTCACCGCGACCGCGGATAAGGAAACCGATGTCGTCATTCCGCCCTATGCCGGGGTGATCGTCATCGTCGTTGGTGCGGCGCTGGTTTTTGCTGGGCGCGGGCGTCACCGGGCGTAGTCGCGGCGCGATTCGGCAATGCGTTAACAACGCTTCCAAACGCGCTGATAACTCTTGCGTTTTGTGCGGCGCACCACTAAGCTGGAAGCTCCCGTAACCATTGAAAGGAGGTGATCCCGTGTCTCATTGTCATGGACGGCGGTTGGAGCTGACCGCGATCGGGATCGCTGCCTCGGCAGGAGTCTCTGTCGCGTAGCGATTGAATTCGCGGCGTGCTCCGCCGCAGTATGACAAATGCGAAGGGCTGCTCTTCGGGGCAGCCCTTCTTTTGTTTTGCGGGCTTTTGCGGGGAGGACTTGCGGCCGCCAAAGCGGCCCGTTTAGATCGCGCCATGCTGCAACGGCTCGGAAACCTTCCCGTCGCGCGCAGCGTCGCCGAGCTGCGCCGCGCGGTGGCGCAATGGCGCCATGCCGGCGAGGTCGTCGCGCTC
>CAYMNX010000828.1:0-2024 GCA_964391905.1 uncultured Rhizobiaceae bacterium | reverse complement strand
GGATCGGCAGCGTGTCGAGCCCATGGCCCTGGCCGTCCAAATCCTTGCCTTCGATCACCACTTCCTGGCACACCGCCTCATTGACGATGCGCGGCTCGATCGGCTTGGCGATCGCGCGCTCCCACTTCGCCTCGATCTCCTCGACCGGCGCGCCCATGCCGACCGAATAGATCGCGCGATTGGCGGCAATCGCGCCGACCACGACCGGCATCTCATATTTGCGCCCGCGGCCATCGACGATGTTGGTGAAAAGGAAGGCCTTGCGCTCCGCCTCCGGCAAGCCGCCGACGAATTGCCAGCGCACCAGCGGATGGAGCTCCGAATCCTTGTCGATCTTCTCGTCGACCGTGACGAGCAGACCCTTCGCTTTCAGCGTTTCGAGATGGTCGTGAAGATCGGGATAGGCGCGCGTCGCTTGGCTCACAGCACCGCCCCGCAATCGCAATCGACATGGAAAAGCTTCGCCGCGGTCTCGCCCAGGATAGCGCGGCGCTCGGCGAGGGTGAGCGGCGTGTCCTCGACCACCTTGACGGGGTCGGGATCGCCGATCGGGAAGGGGAAGTCGGAGCCGAGACAGACCTTGTCGCCGCCCGCGACATCGACGAGATAGCGCAAGGCGCGCGGCTCGAAGAGCACGGAATCGAAATAGAGCTTCTTGAACTGCTCCTCGGCATCCGCGTATTCGCCCTTGTGAATCGCGTTGTTGCGCTTGAAGCGGCCCAGCGCGAAGGGCAGCGCCGCGCCGCCATGCGAGATCAGCAAATTCATGCCGGGATAGCGCGTCAAATGGCCCGCGAAGAGCAGCCGTGCGAGCGCGATCGAGGTATCGGCGACGCGCCCGACCGCATTCATGAGATCGTAGTCGTTTACGCGATCATCGCCGCAGACGAACATCGGATGGACGAAGATCGCGACCTTATGCGCCGAGCACGCTTCCCAGAACGGGTTGAGATCGGGATCGTCGAGCTTCCCGAGCTGGCCCTTGGGCTGGGTGCCGATCATCACGCCATGGAAGCCCTGGCCCAGCGCCTCTTCCAGCACTTGCGCCGCGAGCTTGCCGCTTTGCAGCGGCACACAGGCCAAAGGCGCGAGGGAGGGCAGCGCCTTGATGTCCTTCAAGGTGCATTCGTTCATGAAGCGGCACCAATCGGCGCCTTCTTCCGGCGGCAGCTCATAGCCGAAAATGTCGAGCCAGCTCCCGACCAGCTGGCACTGGATTCGCGCCTTGCCGAGCCATTCCTTGCGCTTTTCGAGATCGACAAGCAGTGGCCCGACCGGCCGCGTCGGCGGTAGCGCGCCGAAGACGAAGCGCATGCCCGGCTTTTCGTTGATCACCTTGACCGAGGGAAAGAGCCGCCGCTGCGTTGCGACCCCTTCCAAGAACGAGGCCGGAACGTAATGCCCATGCGTATCGATATTCACGGGTCGATCTCCTTGTTACTTGCCCTTGTTCTCCGCACTTGCGATCAGATCGCCGAGGACGGCGGGCGTCATCGGCAACTCGGCGATCTTCAAGCCCAGCGGCGCGAGCGCGTCGTTGACGGCGCAGGAAATCGCTGCCGGCGCGCCGAGATATCCTGCCTCGCCCGAGCCTTTCTGGCCGAAGGCGGTCAGGGGCGACGGCGTGCAATGGTCGACGATCTCGACATTCGGCACCTCATGCGCCGAGGGGATGAGATAGTCCATGAAGGTGCCGCTCACCAACTGCCCCGACTCGTCATAGCGGAACCGCTCGTAGAGCGCGGCGCCGATGCCATGCGCGACCCCGCCATAGGTCATGCCGTGAACGATATCGGGATTGATCATCGTGCCGCAATCATGGCCGACGACATAGCGCCCGAGCGCGACCTGGCCGGTGACGCGATCGATCTCGGCATAGACGATGTGGGTCTCGAAAGCGTAGCAGGGATACATCTGCACCCGGCCATCGGCGCTCGGCAGGGTGCCGCCGGTCGGCACTTCGAGCACATGCATCGCCTGGAGTCCCGGCTCGAGACCGGGCGGCATCTCATGATACTTGCGAT
>CAYMNX010000827.1:0-2912 GCA_964391905.1 uncultured Rhizobiaceae bacterium | reverse complement strand
AAAATTCCGGCCTGCCGCAAGCGCAAAGCTGCGTCACACGCTTGATATAGTCGAGCGTCTCTTGATAGGGCGGCACGCCGCCATTCGCCATGATCGCGCCTTCGCCGGCATTGTAGGCCGCTAATGCCAGGGTGAGATTGCCGCCGAAGCGCTTCAGCAAGTCGCGCAGATACGTGGCGCCGCCGCGCACATTCTCTGTTTCGTCGAACGGATCCCGGACCCCGAAGCGCAACGCCGTCTCCGGCATCAGCTGCATCAAGCCTTGTGCGTTCTTGGGCGACACGGCACGCGGATTGAATGCCGACTCGACGGCGATTACCGCGGTCACGAGTTGCGCATCGATTCCCAATTCCCGCGCCGTCCGCGCGACGAGGTCGCGGATCCGCGGCGGCGCCGCGATCTGGGGCGATGGCTCGGCCGGACAACCGAGCGTCGTAGCCGCGCTGACATTCGGCATCAGGCGGAGAAGATTCGCTGCTTGCTCGACGCCATGCGCCGCGGCCTTCTTCAGCCAACCGACGGCAATCGAATCGTCGCGCGGAACGCCGCGGCCGTTCAAGAAGATCCAACCCAAATGGAAAAGCGCCTTGGCATCGCCGTCGCGAGCCGCATCGCAATAAAGCACGAGTGCGCGATCATAGTTCTGCGGCACGCCATCGCCATGCTCATAGCGCGTCGCCAGCTCGTAGGGGGCGGCGGGCTGCGTCGCATCGAGACTGGCGGCGAGGCGAGAGACGGCGGTATCGGTTACTTTCTGTGCGGCAAAACTCGGTGAAGAAAGAATTAAGACAAGCGCAATGATTCCGGCAATGTTCCTTGCCATCCTTCGGTGCCTCCGGGCTCGCCATCGGGCCCCCCGCTGAGCGGAAGCCTCGTGAATCTTTTTATGTCAACGGCATAGAATCGTTGATGCGCGGTAACTCTATCGCAGCGCGGCGGAGAAATCACCCGCTGCCTATGCTTAACGAGCGATTAATTGGGTTGACTTTTCGCGCTCCTTTCAGAGCGACTCGCGGGAGCGGCGGTAAATCTTGCGCTGCGCTCATCAAAGAATTGCCTTGAAGCATGATTTCGTGGTCCCTTAGCGTCGCGAAAGGGGAGCGCGCGCGGGACGTCGCATGGCGAAGTGGTTGGTAACCGGTGGTTGCGGGTTCATCGGATCGCATCTCGTCGAGGCCCTCGCGGCGCGCGGCGACAGCGTTCGCGTGCTCGACGATCTTTCCACGGGAAAGCGCGACAACATCCCGCAGGCGGTCGAGCTGATCGCGGGCGACGTCGCGGATGCAAGGCTCGTCGCCGAAGCGGCGGCGGGCGTCGACGGAATCTATCACCTCGCCGCCATCGCCTCGGTGCAGCGATCGAGCGAGGATTGGCTCGGCACCCACCGCACCAACCTGACCGGCACGATCGCCGTGCTCGACGCGGCGCGCAGGACCGCGGCGCGCGCGCCGCTGCCCGTCGTCTATGCGTCATCGGCCGCGGTCTATGGCGATAATCCGGCCGTGCCCTTACGCGAGAATGCGGCGCTCCAGCCGCTTTCGGCTTACGGCGCCGACAAGCTCGGCAGCGAGCTGCATGCGCGCGTCGCTTGGTCGGCTCACGGCATTCCGACGCTGGGTCTGCGATTCTTCAATGTGTATGGACCGCGGCAGGATCCTTCATCTCCTTACTCCGGCGTGATCGCGATCTTTGCCGATCGGCTGATGAAGGATTCGGGAATTCGGATTTTCGGCGACGGCGCGCAAAGCCGTGACTTCATCTATGTCGCCGATGTCGTCGCGCATTTGATCGCGGCGATGTCCAATCTGCGCGCGGAGGCGCGCGTCGTGAATGTTTGCACCGGCCGCGCCACCACCATTCTCGAGCTTGCTGCGATCATCGCCCGCATCGCCGGTCGCGAGCCGCGCATTGAACACGCGCCGGCGCGGATCGGCGATATTCGGACCTCGATCGGCGACCCCGCCGCGGCCGTCGCGTTGCTCGGTGTTCGTGCAGCCGTCACGATCGCAGACGGGCTGAGACGAACGCTGACCAATGCCGAAGCGGTTGTCGGTTGATGCAGACGCGAACCAAACTCGATCGGCCATGACCGACCCTTTACGCGACCTGCCGCCTGACGAGCGACCTCCATTTGCCGATGCCGCGGCAGGAATGGAGTATATCGAGAGCGAGGCGCATTACCGACAGCTCGCCGCTGTGATCCGCGATCACTTGCAGCAGCGCCACCGCATCGTACTGGTGACGGGATCCCACGCCCCCAATGGCGATTTGCTTGCCCGACAATTAGCCCGGGATGCGGTGCCGCGCTGCCGCGCCATGACGGTGAAAGGCAGCGCGCAAGCGAGCTGCGAGGGGCTCCTCAACAGCTACCGCAAGCTCCTTGGGATCGCGATCGCGGAAGAGACCCTGAAACGTGCCGCCGGCTTGCCGCAAACGATCGCGTTCCCGCGCAGCCACGAGCTCGACGTTCTCGTGCTCGAAAATGTCGATGCGCTGGCGGACCACGTGCTTCAAGAGCTGTGCGAACCGGTGCTCGTCGACGACGAGCATCGGCCTGCGCTGGTGCTTCTTGCCAAGGACGCGATCCTGGACCGGCTTCGCGAGGAAGCGCTTGCGCCGGTTGATGCGGCGATCAGTGCTCGGCTCTCGCTGCAACATCTTGCGCCGAGCGAAACAGCGCCTTTCATCCACTACCAGATGAGTGCGGCGCATCTCGACCACCTCGACATCTTCAAGGCACCGCTTGTTGAGTTGATCGGAATCTATGCCGATGGCAATCCGACCGCCGTCAACGAACTCGCACACCGGATCCTGACCATTACGCAGCGTCCGCGGTCCGCGCCGACCGACGAGGTCGAGCCGGCGCCGCAACAAGAGCCCATCGTGTCCATCAATCCGATAGCGGCGGATCC
>CAYMNX010000826.1:0-12417 GCA_964391905.1 uncultured Rhizobiaceae bacterium | reverse complement strand
CACGGTCGCGGCGGTGCGCGGGATCGAGCCACGCCTCCTCGAAGTCGCGCGCGTGCTCGAGATGACGCCCTTGAAGCGCATGACGCGCATCATCCTGCCTGCGGCGCTGGCGCGCATTGCCGTCGGCATTCGCGTCAGTGCCGGCGTCGCTCTGGTCGTCGCGGTGACGGTCGAGATCGTGCTCAACCCGCAAGGCTTGGGCTATGGCATGATCATCGCGGCGCAGTCGCTGCGTCCCGACCTGATGTGGGCTCAGCTCCTCTGGGTCGGCTTCGCCGGCTGGGCCTTCAACACGCTGCTGCTGACGATCGATCGGCGCTGGCTGGGCCGCTTTCAGGCCGGAGGCGTGCGGTGAGAATGAGCGGGCGCTCGATCATGCTCAAATTCGCGGCGCTTCTCTTCGCCGCCGGCGTAATTTGGGCATGGCAGCTTCTCGCCGATGCGCGGGTGATCTCGCCCGTATTCTTCCCCTCGCCGACCCGCACCTTCGCCGCGCTCTCCGCGATGGAGGCGCGCGGCGATCTCTGGAAGCCGATGGCGGCGACGGCGCTGCGCATGTTCTATGGCTGGGTGCTCGCCTCGCTTGCCGGCGTGCTGCTGGGCGCGGCGATCGCGCGCTCGGGACCGGTGCGCGCCTATCTCGAGCCGCTGCTCGAATTCCTGCGGCCGCTGCCGGCCTCGGCGATCATCCCGCCTGCCATCCTCTTTCTCGGCCTCACCAGCAAGATGGCAGTCGCCGTCATCTCTTTCGGCGCGCTGTGGCCGGTGCTGCTCGGCGCCTATCACGGCTTCCGCAGCGTCGATCCGCAGCTCCTCGAGATGGCGACGGCACTGCGCATGGGCGCGGGCGCGTTCCTCTGGAAGGTGGCGCTGCCCAGCGCCTTGCCCGACATCTTCTCCGGCGTCCGCGTCAGCCTTGCGATCGCGCTCATCCTCGCCGTGGTCACCGAGATGCAATCGGCACAGAGCGGCCTGGGCTTCAACATCCTGATGGCCCAGCGCAGCTTCCGCAGCCCCGAGCTTTATGCCGGCATCGTCGTGCTCGGCGTCTTGGGGCTCTTGACCAATCAGGCGCTGGTCTTAGGCGAGCGACGCCTCCTGCGCTGGCGCTTGGTGACGCGCTAGGGATGGGCGCCCAGCCGGCGATGACGACAATCATGACAAAGTTAGAGAGCACCGATGCCAGGGCGTGAGCGCAAAGAGCAGTTGAAATTCGCCGTCTTCATGTCGGGCGATTCGAATTACCATTTGGCGGGCTGGCGGCTGCCCGACTCCTATGGCGATAGCGGGCTGCGGCTCGACCGCTGGATCGAGTTCGCCCAGACCATGGAACGCGGCAAGCTCGACATGCTGTTCATCGCCGACAGTATCGGGACCCAAGGGGCGGAGAACACCGAGGCGATCCGCCACAATCCGCAGACCGACCGCTTCGAGCCCTTCACCGTGCTCTCGGCCTTGGCGTCGGTCACGCGTCATATCGGCCTCGCCGCGACCTGCCACACGACCTACAACGAGCCTTATCACGTCGCGCGGAAGTTCGCCTCGCTCGACCATCTGAGCGGCGGGCGCGCGGGCTGGAATTTCGTCACCGGCGCCAATGCCGAGGATGCCCTCAATTTCAGCCGCGAGGCGCATACGGCGCATGGCGATCGCTACGACCGCGCCGAGGAATTCGCCGATGTCGTGCGCGGGCTCTGGGACAGCTACGAGGACGACGCCTTCCTGCGCGACAAGGAATCGGGCGTCTATCTCGATCCGGCGAAGCTCCACATCCTCAACCACAAGGGCAAGTATTTTCAGGTCAAGGGCCCCTTGAGCATGGCGCGCCCGCCGCAGGGCTATCCGATCCTGATTCAGGCGGGAAAATCCGAGCCGGCGCGCGAGGTCTCGGCGCGCGTCGCCGACGCGGTTTTCACCTCGCAAGCGACGCTCGAGGATGCGCAAGCCTTCTACGCCGATGTGAAGGGGCGCATGGCGAAATTCGGCCGCTCGCCCGATCAGCTGAAGATCCTGCCCGGCGTCGTGATCTTCACCGGCCGCACGGAAGAAGAGGCGGAGGAGAAATACCGGCGGCTCGATTCCCTGCTGAGCCCCGCGGCGGCGCTGCAGCTCTTGAAAGAGCGCATGGGCGGCATCGATCTCTCGCCCTATCCGCTCGACGGGCCGATGCCCGATTTCGCAGGCAATGCCGTGCGCATGAGCAATCCGCCGGCGCTCGTCAAGCTGGCGCGACGCGAGAATTTGACGTTGCGCGGGCTCGCCAATCGCTTTGCCGCCGCGCGCGGACACTTCCTGCTGCGCGGCACGCCGACGCAGGTGGCGGACCGGCTTGAGGAATGGTTCGAGAAGCGCGCCGCCGACGGCTTCATCTTCATGCCCGTCTATGTGCCCGGCGCCCTCAACGACTTCGTCGATCTGATCGTGCCGGAGCTGCAGCGCCGCGGCCTCTTCCGCCAGGAGTATGAGGGCAAGACCTTGCGCGAGAATTTGGGCCTGCCGCGGCCCGAGAATCAATTCAGCGCGCGCCGCGACCAGCCGCGCAGCGCGTGATCGCGGCGCCACCGCCGTGCTCGATCAACTGAAGGCCAACAACCGCGCCTGGGCCGAGCGCAAGGTCGCGGCCGATGCCGGCTTCTTCCGTCGGCTCGAGAAGCAGCAGGCGCCCGAATATCTCTGGATCGGCTGCGCCGACAGCCGCGTGCCGGCCAACGAGATCGTGGGGCTCGATCCCGGCGAGCTCTTCGTCCATCGCAACGTCGCCAATCTCGCGCCGCCGCAAGACGCCAACTATCTCTCCGTGCTGCAATTCGCCGTCGACGTGCTGAAGGTGAAGCACATCATGGTGGTGGGCCATTATGGCTGCGGCGGCGTCACTGCCGCAATCGACGGCAAGCGCCGCGGCCTCGTCGACCACTGGCTTCACCCCATTCGCGAAGTCTATCAGCAGCATCGCGCGGCGCTCGAGGCGATTACGGATCCGCGGGCCCGCATCGACCGGCTTTGCGAACTGAATGTCATGCGGCAGGTCGAGAATGTCGCCGCCGACGTCTTCCTGCAGGAAGCCTGGGCGCGCGGCCAAGAGCTTTGCGTCCATGGCTGGATCTACTCCTTATCGAACGGGCTGGTGAAAGATTTGGACGTGACCGTCTGCAGCCCCGAGGCGCTCGACAAGAAGCGCTGACGCGGCGATCGAGAAAATTCTGGCCTTGCCTCGGCCGCGGAAACAGGCAAGGCTTAAAAAAACGGGAGGATAAAGAATGGGCGACAATCGCGACGCCACGGGTGCGCCATGAAGCCGGCGCCCTTTGCTTATCACGATCCGGCGACGCTGGCCGAAGCAAGCGATATCCTGGCACGGCACGAGAACGCGCGGCTCCTCGCCGGCGGCCAATCGCTGATGCCGATGATGAATTTCCGCTACGCCGCACCCGATCATGTGATCGATCTCAATCGCGTCGCGGGCCTTGCCGGCCTCCGCTGCGCGGACGACACGATCCGGTTCGGCGCGATGACGCGCCAGCGCGAAATCGAATTCTCGCCCGAGATCGGCCGGCTGTGCCCCATTTTGCACGAGGCGCTGGCGCAGGTCGGCCATCGCCAGACGCGCAACCGCGGCACGATCGGCGGCTCGCTCTGTCACCTCGATCCGGCGGCCGAGCTCGTCAACATCGTGGCCCTCCATGACGGCACGCTCGAAGCCGAGAGCAAGCGCGGCCGGCGCAGCCTTCCCTTCACGGATTTCGCGCAAGGCTTCATGAGCACGGCGCTCGAGCCCGATGAGATCCTCACGGCGATCACGATCAGGCCGTGGTCACCGCGTCACGGCTACGCCTTTGTCGAGCTTGCGCGCCGCCACGGCGATTTCGCGATCGTCGCGGTCGGCGCGCTGTTGGAGCTCGATGGGCGCGGCACGATTGCGCGCGCGGCGCTCGCCCTGTCGGGGCTCGGTCCCGTACCGGTGCAGCCCGAGAAATCCTTGGCTTTGCTGCGCGGCGCGCCGCCGACCCGGGAAGCTTTCCTCGCCGCCGCGGCCGAGGCCGGCAAGCTCGAGGCGATGAGCGACGCCTATGTGAGTTCCGCCTATCGCCAGCATTTGGCGCGCGTGCTGACGGGCCGCGCGCTCGAGCAGGCCGCGCGCCGCGCCGCCGAACGGAGCAAAGCATGAGCGAGAAACGCCGCATCACCGTCACCGTCAACGGCAAGGCTTATGAGCGCGAGGTCGAGCCGCGCTTGAGTCTCGGCGATTTCCTGCGCCACGAGCTCGAGCTCACCGGCACGCATCTCGGCTGCGAGCACGGCGTGTGCGGCGCCTGTACCGTGCTCGTCAATGGCCTGAGCGCGCGCGCCTGCCTCATGCTCGCGGTGCAAGCAAATGGCCAGGCGATCACGACGGTCGAAGGCCTCGCCCGCGCCGACGGCACGCTCTCGCCACTGCAGCAGGCGTTTTGGGAAAAGCACGCGCTGCAATGCGGCTTCTGCACACCCGGCATTCTCTGCACCCTGACCGAGTTGCTGCGCGACGTGCCGCGACCGACTGAGGCGCAAATCCGCGAATGCCTCTCCGGTAATATCTGCCGCTGCACCGGCTATCAGGGGATCGTCGAGGCGACCTTGCTCGCGGCCGAGCGCCAGGCGCAGGAAGGAGGCGCGCGATGAGCGACCATGCGGCGACCGGTCAATGGTTCGGCTTGGGCGTCAAGCGCAAGGAAGATCCCGCCTTGCTCACCGGCAAAGGCTGCTTCGTCGACGATATCCATCTGCCGCAGATGCTTCATGCGATGTTCGTGAGGAGCCCCTACGCCCACGCGCGCGTCAAGGGCATCGACAAATCCGCCGCTCTCGCGCTCCCCGGCGTCCATGCCGTCATCAGCAGCGAGGATCTGCCCCCATCCGCCCGCACCAAGCGCCTGCCCCTCTTCGTACCGAATCCGGTGATGACGCAGCCGCTGATGCCGCATGTGCTGGCGCGGGAGGAGGTCTCGTTCGTCGGCGAAGCGGTGGCGCTCGTCATCGCCGAGAGCCGCGCCATCGCCGAAGACGCGGCGGCGCTGGTCGCGGTCGATTACGACGCGCTGCCCGCGGTCAATGATTGCCTCGCCGCGATCGAGCCGGGCAGCCCGATGGCGCATATCGACAGCAACTCCAACATCGCCGCGCGCTTTCCGATCACCTTTGGCGATACCGACAAGGCCTTTGCCGCGGCGGCCCATGTGCTGCGCGAAAAATTCTACATCCATCGCGGCGGCGCCTTCTTCATGGAGACACGCGGCTGCATCGCGCAATACGATGCGCCGAAGGACGCGGTGACGCTTTATCTCGCCTCGCAAGGCGCGCATACGCATAAGCGCGGGCTTCTCGACCTCTTCGACTTCACCGAGGACCAGATCCGCGTCATCACCCCCGATGTCGGCGGCGGCTTCGGTCCCAAGGCGGGCTTTTATCCCGAATATGCGGCGCTGACCGCGGCGGCGCTCCAGCTCCGGCGCCCGGTCAAATGGATCGAGGACCGGCGCGAGAATTTCATGGCCACCAACCAGGAGCGCGACCAGCATTGGGATGTCGAGCTCGCGGTCGACGCCAACGGCAAGATCCTTGGCATGCGCGGCCGGCTCGTGCACGAGACCGGCGCGTTCCTCACCCACGGCGTAGTGACGCCGTGGATCTCGGCCTGCACCGTGCCCGGCCCCTATGTGATCCCGGCCTATAAGCTCGAGGTGCTCGCGGTCTTCACCAACAAGATCACGGTGACGCCGGTGCGCGGCGCCGGGCGCCCGCAAGGCGTCTTCGTGATGGAGCGGCTGATGGATCGGGCGGCGCAACAGCTTGGCCTCGATCGCGCCGAGATCCGCCGCCGCAATCTCGTGCAGCCGGAGCAGATGCCCTACCCCGTCGGCCTCATCTTCCGCGACGGCAAGCCCGTAACCTATGACAGCGGCGATTATCCCGCCTGTCAGGCGAAGGCGCTCGACGCCGCCGATTACGCGAGCTTTCGCGCGAAGCAAGAGGCGGCGCGCCAGGCCGGACGCTATATCGGCATCGGCATCGCCAATTCGGTCGAGGGCACGGGGCTCGGCCCCCATGAAGGCGCGACCGTCCGCGTCTCGTCCAACGGCAAGATCACCGTCTTCACCGGCGCGACGCCGCAAGGGCAAGGGCACAAGACGGCCTTCGCCCAGGTTGCCGCCGATCAGCTCGGCGTCGACATCAACGACGTCACGATCGTCACCGGCGATACCGGGACGATCGCTTATGGGCTCGGCACCGTCGCCTCGCGCAGCGCCGTCAATGCCGGCTCGGCGGTGCATCTCGCTTCGATCGAGGTGGCGAAGAAGATCAAGCATATCGCCGCCGAGATGATGGAGGTGGCGCAAGAGGATCTCATTCTCGAGAATGGCTTTGCCACGGTGCGCGGCGTGCCGGAGATGAAGAAGAGCTTCCGCGAGATCGCGGTGCGCTCGCTCGGCATGCCGGGATTCGCCTTGGCGCGCGGCATGCAGCCGGGCCTCGAGAACACGACCTATTTCACGCCCGAACGCGCGACCTACGCCAACAACACGCATATCGCCGAGGTGGCGGTCGATGCCGATACCGGCGAGGTCGATATTACGCGCTATGTCGTGGTCCATGATTGCGGCCGCGTCATCAACCCGCTCGTCGTCGAGGGCCAAGTCATCGGCGGGGTCGCGCACGGCATCGGCAACGCGCTCTTGGAGCGCATGGTCTATGACGAGAATGCCCAGCCCCTGAGCATGAATTTCGGCGAATATCTTCTGCCGCTCGCGACCAATATCCCGCCGATCGAGGTGCATCATCTCGAATCGCCATCGCCGCTCAATCCCTTGGGCGTCAAGGGCGCGGGCGAAGGCGGCACGATCACGGCGCTTGCAGCGATCATCGCCGCGATCGAAGATGCGCTCTCGCCCTTCAAGGTGCGCATCAGCGAGGCGCCGCTCTCGCCGCAGCGCGTCATCGAGCTGATCGAAGCGGCGAAGGCGTAAGGAGAATCGTCCGTGGCCCGTTTCCCCTATTTGAGCAAGGAAGACCTTTTGCCGGAGCATCAGGATCTCATCCGCGACATCAATCTGTCGCGACTCCTGGTGCACAGCCCCAACGCGGCGCGCGCCACGCGCGGCGCGGCGATGTATATCCGCAACGCCTCGAAGCTCGATGCCAAGCTCCGGGAGATGGCGATCATCCAGGTCGGCTATCTGACGCGCTCCATCTATGAATATGCGCACCACGTGCAGCTGGGGCTCGAAGCGGGGCTGAGCGACGGCGATATCCGCGCGATCGCCGACGAGACCGCCGGCAAGCCGACCCATCTCGATGCGCTCACCAAAGCGGCGCTCGCCGCGGCGCGCGAGCTGACACGCGACATCGCTCTCTCCGATGCGACCTTCGCGGTCTTGCGCCAGCATCTCGACAATGAGCGGCTGATCGATCTCGTCCTCGCGATCTGCCTATACAATTCGACGGTGCGCATGCTGGCGGCGCTGCAGGTCGATCTCGAAGACGATTACCGGCAATATCTCGAGAAATTCCCGCTGCCGAAGGGGTGAGATTTGGGACTGGGCAGGTAGGCGGCTTATGCCTCGCCCCAAGCGATGCGGTAAGGCATCGTGTAGTCCTTCATCACGCGCTCGATCTCGGCCTCGACCTCCGCGCGCTCGGCCGTTGCGGCATCGATGTGAATCGTGGCGAGCGCGCCGCGCGCCGCATCGGCTCCGACCATGACGGTAAGCGTCGCCGCGCGTCCCAGCGCTTCGCCCAACACCACGCGAAAGGTCCGCGCCGCCGCGTCCCGACGCAGCTCGGCTTTCGCCGGCTTGCCGATATCGGTGAGCGGCAACGGATCGACGAGAAAAATCTCGTCGGGTGTCGCCGCGCGCTCCGTGATGCGCGCGCGGACGAAAGCCTTCAACTCTTCCGACGTCACCGGCGCGCCTTTCAGCAGCTGCACATAGGCGACGGGCAATTCACCGGCATAAGCGTCGGGCTTGCCGACCGCCGCGGCAAGCACCACCGCCGGATGCTGGCGCAGCACATCCTCGATCAAAGCCGCATCGATATTATGGCCGCCGCGGATGATCACGTCTTTGACGCGGCCGGTCAGCCAGAGATAGCCATCGGCGTCGAAGCGGCCGAGATCGCCCGAGATGAACCAGCCGTCGAGCGTGAAGAGGCCGCGATTGAATTGCGGATCGACATAGCCGGGTGTCACGCCCGGCCCCTTCACCAGAAGAAGCCCGATCTCATCGATATCGCAGTCGCGCTCGATATTGCCGGCGGAATCGAGCTTCACCGTGCGCAGTTGCGTGTAGGGCAAACGGATGCCGGCCGAACCGTAGCGCGGCTCGCCGTCGCGTGGCGCCTGGGTCACATTAGCGGTGTATTCGGTCGCGCCATAGGTCAGGAGCACGCGGACGCCGACGCTTCGCTCGAGCTCCTTCGCGACCTCGATCGGCATCGCACTCGAGCCGGTCGACATGAACGGCCGGAGCGATGAAACATCCTCGCCGCGCGGCGGATTCTTTGCGAGCACCGACAAAGTCGTCGGCACGCCGGTCATGCTGGTGATGCCGCAGCGCGCGACGAACTTCCAATAGTTGGCGATGAATTCCTTGTTGCGCGCGCCCAACGGCGTTGGCAACACCATGGTCATGCCATCCGCCATCGCCGTGACGCCGCGGCCGTAGAAGCCCGCGATGTGAAACATCGGATAATCGGCGAACATCACGTCTTCGGGACCGTGCGCCATGAGATAAGTATTCGCCCAGATCTTGTAGACGAGCGCGCCATGAGTGATCTTGACGAGCTTCGGCGAATCCGTCGTGCCGCCGGAATGGACGTAAGCCGCGATATCGTCGCGGCCGATGCGGCGGTCGAAGACAAGCCGATCACCCGGCTCGGCCGCGATGGCCCGCGCGAAATCGGTTTCATTGAGCCGCGCGCCGCCCGGCCCGGGCACGGAGAAAACTTTGACCGAGGGATCGAGTTCGCTGCGGATCGCTTGCAAATTCTCCCAGATCTCGTAGCCCGGCGTCGGCCCGAGCGCGACCACGACCTTGGCGCGCGAACCGCGCAACAGCTCGAGGATTTGCGGCGGCTTCAGCATCCAGTTGAGACCGCAGACGATCCCCGCTTCGAGCCCGGCGAGCAGCGCGACGTAAAGCTCGGGCACGGTCGGCAGGAGATAGATCACGGCATCCGCCGGCCCGACGCCCATGCGGTGAAAGAGATTGGCGGCCTCAATCACCTGCCGGTTCAGGCTCGCATAATTGATCTCGACCGGTTGCGAGGCTGGATCGGCGGTCGCGAAATATCGGAGCGCGATTTTTGTGGGATCGAGCGTGAGGCCGCGGCGCACCCAATCATTCGCATTCCAGCTGTCGATCCGCGCCTCGAGCGGTATCTCCTCGAGCGCCTCGATATCACGAAGATCGCGAACCGGCGGGAAGTCGGTCATGGCCGGCGCTATTTGATCCGCGCCGCCGCCTCTTTCACCATGCTGAGATCGGCGTAAGATTTGATGTCGGGACTCGCCTTGATAAAGCCGAGATCGCGCTGGCCGTTGATTGCCGCCTGCATCGCATCGAAATCCGGAATGGCGTCGAGATTGCGGTACCAATCCTTCTTGGTGAAGAGCCAGGAATCGAAATTCTCGGGCGGCGCCTTGAAGAATTTCGAGACGATCGCGACGGCCGCCTTGTGATTGGCCGGGTCCATATACCAGCGGATGGTGCGGACATAATCCTCGAGCATGTCAGTGAGCGCCGCGCGATTCTTCTCGATATAGCTCTTGCGCGCGGTAAAGAAGGAGAGCGGCACCGCGGCGAAGGCCTCATTCGCATCGAAGAGCGGCCGCGCAATTGCCTGCATCTCCGGCGAATAGACGAAAGGCAAGGTGCTGGTGATGAGGTCCGCCTTATGGTCGGCGAGCACCGCGCGCATATTGGCGAAGGACACTTCGATGGTCGAGTAATCGCGCTTGTCGAGGAGCCCGTGCTTCGCCAGCCCGCCCGCCATCAAAATGTGGACGCCGGCGCCGATGCCGTTGGTCGCAACCACCTTGCCCTTCAAATCCTCGATCTTCCGGATCGGCGAATCCTTCAGCACCGAGAATTGGGTCGAGAAATAGCCCTTGGCGCCGTTCTGGAACTCGTCCGCGATAATTCTGAGATCGCTGATTCCGGCATTCGCGATCGCGAGGGTCACGCTCGAATAGCCGAGCGTCGCGATATCGAGATCTCCCGAGGCGAGCGAGGTGATCTGATTGGGCGAGGCCTGGAAATGGATCGCCTCCCAATCATAGGTGACGCCGCGATGCTTCGCGACGCCCGGCGGGTCAAACATGATGGCGACGAGTTGCCCCGGCGCCGCAATCCAGCCGATGCGGATCTTGGGGATATCGGCGCTTCGCGCCGCCGAAGCGCCGAGGCTCAGCACCAACGCGCCAGCAAGCCCCGCGAAAATATGCATGAAAAATGTCCGTTTCGGCATGTTTCTCCCCTGTTTCGGCTTGGTACCATGGGCGATGGCCCATGCGGCGAAGTTGACGGTGCCCGCCGCATAAAGTCAAATGCAGAAAGAAGCCGCGGGGAGAGCGCGGCACGATGGAAGGATGAGATGCCTCATGCGCCCGCAAGTCCTCAACCCTGCCCAGCTTACCTCGGTCTTCCGCAAGGAATTCGAGCTCTGCAACGTCAAGCGCGGCGAGACCATCGTGCTTTTGACCAATCTCAACACGCGCCGCGAATACGTGCAGGCGGGCATGGCGGCGGCCGAGGATTTGGGCGCCGATATCTATGAGCTCGGCATCAGCCGCGTGCCCGATTTCAGCCGCGTGCGCCGCGAGGTCGGCCAGGCCAAGGGGCTGATGGAGGCGCTCAAGGCCGCCGATTTGATCCTCACCTTTCAGCCGCCCAATTTCGCGCGCTGGCAGAAGGAGGCGCGCGACGCGGGCGCCCGCATCCTCTCGGTCATCGTCGCGCCCGACGAGCTCGCGCGGCTCCAATCGCCGCCCGGCCTCAAGGAAGCGGTGCTGCACGCGGCCGAGCGCTGGGGCAATGCGCGCGAGATCCGGCTTCTGAGCGATGCCGGAACCGATCTCATCTGGAAGCGCGGCGAGTTCAAGGTCAAGAGCCAATACGGCTTCGCCGAGGAGCGCGGCCGCGTCGATCAATGGGGCGCGGGCCACATCACCAATTATCCCGATGAGGGCACGGCCAACGGCACGGTGGTGTTGCAGCCGGGCGACTTCTGGATCCTCCCCTATATCCGCATGATCGAGAGCCCGGTGCGGCTCGAGATCCGCGACGGCTTCATCCGCAAGGTCGAGGGCAGCGTCGATGCCAAGGCTTTCAAATACTGGCTCGACCGCAACAAGCGCAGCGAGGACGACCTCGATCCCTATGCGGTCTCGCATCTGGGCTTCGGCCTTCACCCGCATGCGCATTGGGACCAGATCCTGCTTCATGGCAACGAGCCGGACCGGATGGATTCCTCGGCGCGCGTGTTCCAAGGAAACTTCCTCTTCTCGACCGGGCCCAACAACGATATGGGCGGGAAGCGCGACACGAAGGGCCATATCGACACGCCGATGTGCGATTGCACCCTACTGCTCGACAACGAGGTCGTGCTCGAGCGCGGTAAATTTGTCGATCCGAAGATGATCGTCGCGCCGGCCTGGGGGTGAGCGCTGCCGCTCAAAGCCGCCCTCGCCGCCAGCCTCGCCGTCATTCTGCTCAGCTGCACTGCCGCCGCGCCCCAAGCGGCCGATCGGGTGGTCGTCGCCTCGAAGGTCGATACCGAAGGCGCGCTGCTCGGCAACATCATCGCCCTTCTGCTGCGCCATAACGGGATCGCGATCGAGAACAAGCTCCAGCTCGGGCCGACGCAAATCCTGCGCCGCGCCATTCTCGCCGGCCAGATCGATCTCTATCCCGAATATACGGGCAATGGCGCGATTTTCTTCAACCGCCAAGGCGACCCGATCTGGCATGACGCGGCGAAATCCTACGCGGAGGTCAAGGCACTCGATCGGGCGAAAAACGATCTCGTCTGGCTGGCGCCCGCACCGGCGAACAACGGCTGGGCGATCGCGATCCGCGGCGATCTTGCGCAAGCGCAGCATCTCGCCACGCTCGTGGATTTCGCCGCCTATATCGCGAAGGGCGGCCGGATCAAGCTCGCCGCCTCGGCGGAATTCGTCGAGAGCCCCGGCGCATTGCCGGCCTTCGAAACGGCTTACGGCTTCGAGCTTGGGCGCGACCAGTTGCTGACCCTGGTCGGCGGTGACACCTCGGCAACCATTCGTGCGGCCGCGGAAGGAATATCGGGTGTCAACGCGGCCATGGCCTATGGCACCGATGGCGCGCTCGCGGCGTTGGGGCTCGTCGTCTTGGAAGATGTCAGGCA
>CAYMNX010000825.1:0-4846 GCA_964391905.1 uncultured Rhizobiaceae bacterium | reverse complement strand
ATCCTCGACCGGCCGCCCGAACCCGAGGCGGCGCTCGTCCATATTCTCTCGCCCTTCGATCCGCTGATCATTCAGCGCAAGCGGCTGCAGCTTTTCTTCGATTACGAGCACCGCTTCGAGGCCTATGTCGCCAAGGAGAAGCGGGTGTTCGGCTATTTTGCCCTGCCGGTGCTGGTCGATGACGAGATCGTCGCCGCGATCGATTTGAAAGCCGATCGCGAGCGCCGGAAGCTGCTGGTGCAAAAGTGGAGCTGGGTTGGTCGCGGCTCTGCCCGCTTGCATAAGCGGCGGATCGAAGAGGAGCTGCACCGCTTCGCGCATTTCCAATTCGCCGAAGCCGCGGAGGCATCCATCAATGGGTTGGCGGAATCCAGCCCTGGCTGACGAAGAATTGAGCGAGCTGCTTCGCGATCGCCTGGCCGAGGCGTGTGCCATCGGCGGCGACATCGCCGCTCAAGCCCGGCGCGGCGCTGGTGCCAACGCCGACGGCGGCTGATTCGACGATCCGGCCGCTGGCGGCGCCGACGCCCATGGTCTCGGCGGCACCGGGCTTGCGGCCGCTCTCGGCATCGGCGGCGAAGCTTTCGATCAATTGCTCGCCGCCGCCGGTGGCGTAGTAGATATCGGCGCGCGCTTCGACCGCGCTGCGCCCGGCGCCGAGACCGATGACATTGCGCCGGAGGCGATTGCCTTCATCGATCGACAGGATCTGTCCGGCGACGATGAGCTTGTTGGTGCCGGTATCGGCGACCGGATCATTGGAGCGCATCGCGGCGAAGCCGAGCTTCTCCAGCTCGGCGACGAGCGTCGTTGCGATCGCCGCCGCGACTTTGCGATCGTCTTCGGTTTGCTGCGCCGCCGCCGAGGTGCCGCTCACGGCATTGCGCAGCCGGGCACCCAACCCGCTATCGAGCTTCACTCGATCCGGGGTTGCGATGAAGTCGGCGACGATGACGAGCGCGGGACGCGCCAGCGCGGCGCCGTGATAGGTTTGCGTGGGCTCGACCTTCGTCGGCGCGCAAGCAATGAGCGGCGCGAGCATCGCCGCCGCAAGAAGCCTGCCGATTCCATGCCGTAATCGAGACGCCTGATCGATCATTCTTCCCCCCGCGTGTCGCGCGAGCTTATGCCATCCGGCTTTTGCGCGGAAGATAGAGCCCGCCGCGCGCAGAATCATTTCCCATCGATGCGATGCTTGGCCTCGAGGGCGAGCGACAGATCGACATGGTTCGGCTTGACGGTGATGCCCTTGGCGATGACGCCGAGATCGAGATCGTGGTCGATCGCGCGCTGCGTCGCCTCGATATCGGGAAGGGCATCGGGCGAGCGGTAGGAATCGTCCTTCGTGAAGATGTAGTCGACATCCTCGCGATGCGCCTTGGTGACCGCCTGCGCGATCGCGACGGCTTCATCGTGATGGGCGGGATCGAGGAACCAGCGCAGAGCGCGGATATGATCCTCGAAGAAATCGACCAGCGCCGGCCGGTGCGCCTTGATGTAATCGGCGCGCATCGCCCAGACCTGCGCCTGGCTGATCCCTTGCGCATCGTGGCCGGTGAAGAGCAGCCGGAATTTGCCGCTCGTCAGATAGGCGCTGAACTGCGGCACGAGGTTGATGAGATCGACCTTTCTCTCCTCGAGCATCGCCGGCATGTTGCCGAAATTCACCTCGATCGTCGTCACGTCCTTGTCGCCGATGCCGTGCTTGTGCAGCATCACGCGCATGGTCGAATCGCCGAAGGAGCCGATCGCGTTGGAGGCGACGCGGCGTCCCTTCAGATCCTCGACCGTCTTCACCGGCCCGTCGGCGAGCACCACATATTTCACCGACGCATAGCCGGGGCGTCCGTCTTGGAACACATCGCCGACGATGCGCATGTCGAGCTGCGCGTTGTTGACGGCAAGCGCGACGGCCGAGGGGCCGAAGGCCGCGATCTCGAGCTCCTTGATCGCGAGCGCCTGGATTTGCGGCGTGCTGCCATTGAAGCGCATGCCTTCGGCGACATAGCTCTTGCCGAAATGATGAAATATCTCGGGATGGCGCTTCTGCAGCTCATCGACGAGCGGCTGTACATGGGTCGGCGTCGTCGCCCAGCCGACCCGGATCTGCAGCGGCTCGGCACCCGCCCGCGGCGCAAGCGCGAGGCCGATGGCGAACACGAAGCTGACGGCACATTTGCTGCGCATTTTATCCTCCCCGACCGTCCTTTGTTTTGCGGCAGTCTAAGCGAGAAGGCCGAGGCGCGGCAATCAAAACGGGTGGCCGGATTGCGCCCTTGCGGAAGAAGGTCCGGAGGGGCTAAGTGGCGCTCAAAGAAACCGAGCGAGGCGGAGTCCAGGGATGAGCGAGCGCAGCGAGACGAGCGGGGGCATCGGCAAATTCGTTCAGCGCAAGGAGGATCTGCGGCTCCTCACCGGCAAGGGCACCTACGTCGCCGATGTGCGCTTGCCCGGCACCGCCTATGCCGTGATGGTGCGCAGCCCCCATGCCCATGCGCGCATCGTCAAGATCGATAAGACAGCCGCCGAAGCCGCGCCCGGCGTCATCGCCGTGCTCACCGGCGCCGATTTCGTCGCCGATGGCTTGAAGCTGATGGATCACCGGCCGAGCCTCGTCGGGCCGCCCGACGTCACCGTCACGAACCGCCCGGGCTTCACGACCTGGGTTCATGCGCAGCCGATGCTGCCGGCCGACAAGGCGCGCTATGTCGGCGAGCCGGTCGCGGTCGTCATCGCCGAGACCATCGATCAAGCCAAGGACGGCGCCGAGTTGGTCGAGGTCGATTACGAGGTCCTGCCGGCGGTCGCGATGGCGACCGATGCGATGAAGCCGGGCGCGCCGAAGGTATGGGACGAGGCGCCCGCCAATCTCTGCGTCGATGTCGAAGTCGGCGACAAGGCCGCGACCGAGGCGGCTTTCGCGCGCGCGGCCCATGTCGTGCGCTTTCAAACCTGGTGCAATCGCGTCACCGGCACGCCGATGGAGCCGCGCAACGCGGTCGGCGTCTACGACAAGGCGAGCGGGCAATATACGCTCTATGCCGGCACCGGCAGCGGCGTTGCGCGCGAGAAGGGCGATCTTGCGAGCGTGCTCGGCGTGCCGCCCGAGCAGGTGCGCGCGCTCTGCGGCGATATGGGCGGCAATTTCGGCACGCGCAATTTCTTCTTTCCCGAATACGCGATCGTGCCCTGGGCGGCGAAGCGCGTCGGCCGGCCGGTCAAATGGCTCGGCGATCGCACCGAATCATTCTTGAGCGACTATCAGGGCCGCGACCTGACGAGCGAGGCCGAGCTTGCGCTCGACAAGGACGGCAAGTTCCTCGCGATCCGCGGCACCAATATCTCGAATGTCGGCGCGCACACGATCGCCTTCGTGCCGCTGCGCAAAGGCCTCGGCCAGATGTCGGGCGTCTACGACATTCCGGCGGTTTATTTTCGCGGCTGCGCCGTGCTCACCAACACGCCGCCGACCACGCCCTATCGCAGCGCCGGGCGGCCAGAGGCGGTCTATATCCTGGAGCGGCTCGTCGATCTCGCCGCCGATGAGACGGGCATCGATCCCGTCGAGCTGCGCCGGCGCAATCTCATTCCGCCTTCCGCCATGCCTTATACGAACGGCGTCGGCCAGACCTACGATAATGGCGAATATGAAAAGGGCATGGAGGCGGCGCTGCGCCTCGCCGACTGGAAGGGCTTTGCCGCGCGCCGCGCGGAATCAAAATCGCGCGGCAAGCTCAGAGGCATTGGCATGGCGAACTACATCGAGATCGCCGGCGGCTTCCCGCGCGAGCGCGCCGAGGTGACGGTGAAGCCCGAAGGCCGGGTCGAGCTCGTCTGCGGCACCATGTCGAGCGGGCAGGGGCATGAGACGAGCTTCGCCCAGCTCGTCACCGAATGGCTCGGCGTGCCGTTCGAGAGCATCGATTACGTCGCGCATGACACGGCGCGCGTCGTGGCGGGCGGCGGCTCGCATTCCGGCCGCTCGATGCGGCTTGCGAGCCTCGTCATCGGCAAGGCGACCGACGACATCATCGAGAAGGGCAAGAAGATCGCGGGCCATGTGCTCGAAGCCGCGCCCGCCGATATCGATTTCGCCGCTGGGCAATTCACCATCAAGGGCACGGACCGCCGCATCGGCATCTTCGATGTCGCGAAAGCCGCGGCGGCGCGCAAGGATCTGCCGGCGGAGCTCCAAGGCAAGCTCGATGCGACCGCCGATCAGACGATCACGATCGGCGCCTGGCCCTCGGGCACGCATATCTGCGAGGTCGAGATCGATCCCGATACCGGCGTCGTCGAGATCGCGCGCTGGTCGGGCGTCGACGATGTCGGCCGCGCCATCAATCCGATGATCCTCCATGGCCAGACCCACGGCGCCGCGGCGCAGGGCATCGGCCAGGCCCTGCTCGAGCTCTGCTATTTCGATCGCGAGAGCGCGCAGAACATGGCGGCCTCGTTCATGGACTACGCCGTGCCGCGCGCCGACGACCTGCCGTCCTTCAATTGCGAGCTCATCGAAGTGCCGGCCGCGAGCCATCGCTACGGCATCCGCCCCGGCGGCGAAGGCGGCACGACGCCGGCTTTGGGTGCCGTCATCAATGCGGTCGTCGATGCGCTCTCGGAGCTCGGCGTGCGCCATGTCGAAATGCCCGCGACGCCCGAGCGCGTCTGGCGTGCGATCGAAGAGGCAAGGGCGAGACGGTAAGCTGCTTCTTGCCCCTCTCCGCACGAAGTGGGGAGAGGGAGGGGCCCGACGCGAAGCGTCGGGAGGGTGAGGTGTCTATCCACGGCACGATCGTTGCAGCCGCGCGACCCACCTCACCCGCTCGCTGGCGCTCGCACCCTC
>CAYMNX010000824.1:0-2352 GCA_964391905.1 uncultured Rhizobiaceae bacterium | reverse complement strand
GCCGATCGGCGTGCGCATACCGTCATAGATATAGGCGTCGAGCATCTTGGAAATCCTTGAGATGGCGCGATGGGTGGGAGGAAATTAGGGAATGGGGCGGGCGACGACAAGCGCGTTCCGATGATGCCCGGACAAGTCCGGGCATGGCGATCTCGATGTTGTTACCTTTCCCTTACGGTTGAACGCGGTATCGATTAACCATGCGCAAGGCCACCGGTTCCGTCGCGATCCGCCGATTGACGCCCGCCGATGCAGCGGCGTTTCGCGAGATTCGCCTCGAGGCCTTGGCGCGCTATCCCGAAGCGTTCAGCAGCGCCTTCGAGACGGAGAGCGTGGAACCGGTGCGCTGGTTCGCGGAACGGCTGCGCCAATCCGACACCTTCGGCGCGTTCCGCGGCGACAAGCTCGTCGGTATCGGCAGCTTCTTCATTCAGCAAGGGCCGAAGCGGCAGCATAAGGGCGTGCTGGCGGGCGTCTATGTGCGCCGCGAGGCGCAGCGCCTCGGCATCGGCCGGCGCTTGATGGAGACGCTCATCGACCGCGCGAAGGGACGCGTCGAGCTTCTTCACCTCACCGTCACGAGCACCAACGAGGTCGCGCGGCTGCTCTATCAGAGCCTCGGCTTTGCCGAATACGGCATCGAGAAGAACGCCTTGAAGCTGGACGGCCGCTATTACGACGATGTGTTGATGGCGAAGCCCTTGGTAGGGCGCTAAAGATGAATTGGAGGCGTCGTTCCCGCGCAAGCGGGAATCCGGGGCAAGCGACGTGCCGTTACCCTGGCCCTCCGCTTTCGCGGGGGTGACGATGTTCATTGGTAGGAACAAGATCATGCGCGACTTTGCCCAGCCTCGCCGCTCCGCCGCCATTGCCGCCCACGCCATGGCCGCGACCTCGCATCCGCTCGCGACCCTGACGGCGCTCGAGGTTCTGCGCGCCGGCGGTAATGCGGTCGACGCCGCGATCGCGACCGTCGCGGTCTTGAACGTCGTCGAGCCGCAGATGACCGGCATCGGCGGCGATTGCTTCGTGCTTTATTCGAAGAAGGGCGGGGCGCCGATCGCGCTCAATGGCTCGGGCCGCGCGCCGATGAGGGCGACCGTCGCGTGGTATCATGCGCATGGCATTCGCGCGATCGAGGCCGAGAGCCCGCATGCGGTGACGGTGCCGGGCGCGGTCGATGCCTGGTGCCGGCTCTTGGCCGATCACGGCAGCAAGGATTTGGCCGAGCTTTTGGCGCCGGCGATCAGGCTCGCCGAGGAAGGCCATGCGCTGACGCCGCGCGTCGCGCGCGATTTCGCCGTCAGCGCCGAGAAGCTTGCGCATGATCCGGACACCGCGCGTGTCTTCGCGCCGGCGGGCCGGCCGGTAGCGCTCGGCGAAAGGCTGCGCCAGCCGGCGCTCGCGGCCACCTTGCGCCGGATCGCCAGCGAGGGGCGAGCGGGCTTCTATGAAGGTCCGGTCGCCGAAGCGATCGTCGCGAAGCTCAACCGGCTCGGCGGCCTGCATACGCTCGAGGATTTCGCGCTGCAGAAATGCGAATACGTGGCGCCGATCACGGCACCCTATCGCGGCGACGATGTCGACGAATGCCCGCCCAACGGGCAAGGCCTCGCCGCGCTGATGATCTTGCGCGTGCTCTCGGGCTATGCGCTCGGCGGCGATGAATTCGCCGAGGCCGACCGGATTCACCTGCTTGCCGAGGCGGTCAAGGCGACCTATCGCGCGCGCGACGCCTATTTCGCCGATCCGCGCTTCAGCGCCGTCGATATCGAGCGCTTTCTCTCGGAGGATTACGCCGCGTCGGTGCGGGCACGCATCCGCCTCGATCGCGCCTCGGCACCGCAATCATGGGATGAGGTGGTGCACAAGGACACGGTCTATTTCGCGATCGTCGATCGCGACGGCAACGCGATCTCCTTCATCAACTCGCTGTTCCATGATTTCGGGAGCGGCATCTTCGTGCCGGGTTGCGGCGTGATGCTGCACAACCGCGCCATCAGCTTCCGCCTCGACCCGGCGCATCCCAACGCGATCACACCCGGCAAGCGGCCGATGCACACGATCATTCCCGGCATGCTGATGCAGGGCGGCGCGGCGGTCATGCCCTTCGGCGTCATGGGCGGCGCTTATCAGGCTTGCGGCCACGCGCATTTCCTCTCGCAGATGCTGGATCTCGGCCGCGATCCGCAGGAAGCCGCCGAGGCGCCGCGCAGCTTCGCCTTCGACGGTGTTCTCGCCCTGGAAACAACGGTTTCCGACGCCGTTGCGCGCGACCTCGCCGCGCGCGGCCATCGCGTGGCGCGGGCGGGGGCGCTCGGCGGCTGCCAAGCGATCTGGATCGACCGGGCA
>CAYMNX010000823.1:0-10136 GCA_964391905.1 uncultured Rhizobiaceae bacterium | reverse complement strand
GCCTTGGGGCTCGATGCGCCGATCGCGATCTCCGCCGAGCATGGCGAGGGCATGGGCGAGCTCTATGCGGCGCTCGCGCCGCTGCTTGCGAATGATGAAGAAGAGACAGAGAGCGAACAGGGCGCGAAGCCACTGTCGCTCGCCGTGATCGGCCGGCCCAATGTCGGCAAATCGACACTCGTCAATCGCCTCTTGGGCGAAGAGCGATTGCTCACTGGCCCCGAGGCCGGCATCACGCGCGATGCGATCGCGATTAGCTGGGAATGGCGCGGCAAGGCGGTGCGGCTCATCGATACGGCGGGCATGCGCCGTCGTCCGCGGATCGGCGAGGAGCTCGAAGAGCTCGCGGTCGCCGACGCGCTTTCCGCCATCCGCTTTGCCGAGATCTGCGTCCTGGTGCTCGACGCAACGCAGCTCCTCGAAAGGCAGGATCTCACCATCGCCCGCGACGTCGCCGAGGAGGGCCGCGGCCTCGTCCTCGCGATCAACAAATGGGATCTGGTCGAGGACAAGCGCGCGAAGCAGAAGGAGCTCGCCGAGAAGCTCGAGACCGGCTTGCCGCAATTGGCCGGCATCCGCGCCGTGACGCTCTCGGCCAAGACCGGCGCCGGCGTCGAGAAGCTGATGCAAGCCGTGTTCGACGCCTATGAAGCGTGGAACCGCCGCGTGCCGACGCCGCAGCTCAATCGCTGGCTCGAGGAGGCACAGGCGCGGAACCCGCCGCCGCTCGTCTCGGGCCGAAGGCTGCGCTTGCGCTACATGACGCAGGCCAATATCCGGCCGCCGACTTTCGCGCTCTTTGCGTCGAAGCCCGGCGACCTGCCCGAGAGCTATCGCCGCTATCTCGTCAACATGCTGCGCGAGAGCTTCGACCTGCCCGGCGTTCCGATCCGCATGATGCTGCGCAAGGGCAAGAACCCTTACGAGAAGAAGGCGTGAATGGAGCGGCCGAAGCCGCCCCATGCTCGCGCGCACCCGCCGCAACTGGGCAAGAGCGATGGGCAGGTCGCGTCAGGTCAAGTGCTCTTCCGCGAGGACATAATCGCGCAGCGCCGCGGCGTCGTGACAGGCGTTATGCGGCACGCTGCTCAGCGCCGCGGAATCGAAGAGCGGCAGATCGAGCAACTCGAAGACGAGCCGCTCCAAGGGATGCGCGAGCCGGAGCCAGTCACCATCAGCAGCGCCAGATGCGCGATATCCTCGGGCCAATCGCCGGTCACGACCGGCTCGTCATCGCCCTGAAGATAGGCGGCGAGCTTTGCCGTCATCGCGGCGCGCGAGATCGGCTCCTTCTGCAAGACCGGGATGACATGCGCGGCGACCCAGGGCTCGGGATCGGGGCAGGGCAGCGCTTCGTAGAAAGGCGGAATATTCGCGTCGTCGGGCACGAGCGCCAGCGAGATCAATTGGCCGCCGAATCCGTTGAACTCCGCATCGAGAAAATAGCGCAACCGACCTCTCCCTTTTGATCCGACCTCAGCCAGCCTTGCGATGGGCGTCGAAGGCGCTGCGCGCGGCTTCGATGCGCGGCAGGTTCTTCTTCATCACCCGCTCGCCGATCGCGATCACCGGCTTTTGCAGCGAGCGCCCCAGCGCCGTCAGCCTTCCTCCGCACGGCGCCTATAGCCGCTCTTCGTCAAAGGCCTGGACCCACATCGCGCAGATGCCGGAGCGGACGATATCGGCCGCGGCAAACTCGATCACCGGCACGGGGAGCTTCTTCGATCGAATGAGGTGAAGCATGGTGCGTAGGCCGGACGCCTCGCCGAGGTCGCATTGGCTCGTATCGCCGTTGATGACGACGGTGCAATCCTCGCCGATGCGGGTGAGGAAGGTCTTGATCTCGGCGATCGTGGTGTTCTGGGCCTCGTCGAGAAGGATGAAGGCGTCTTTCCAGGACCGTCCGCGCATCACCTCGAACGGCACCATCTCGACGCCGTCATTTTTCAGCGCGATCTCATAGGCCGCGGTGCCGATTCGCTCCTTGATGGCCTCGATGATCGGGCTCGCCCAGGGCGCGAATTTCTCGCGCAGGGAGCCCGGGAAGAATCCGAGCGAGCGGCCGCAGGGTACGTTGGGGCGCGTGATGATGATTTTCGCGATTTGCTTGCGGCGATAGAGATCCGCGGCATAGCTCGCGGCGATCCAGGTCTTGCCCGTTCCGGCGGGGCCGAGGACGACAACCTGGGGAGAGACGCGCAGTGCATCGAGATAATCGGCTTGGGTCGCGGTGAGAGGCTTGATCGGCGGAAGGTTGCGCTCATGATCGAATTTGGAGCCCTGGAACTTGATGATCTCGGCAGTCTCGATGTGACGGGCATTGCGACGCTTATTCCGGTTCAAGCTCTTACCCAAGGAGACAACTCCTCTCATTGATGTGAAGCCGACGAGGCATGGGACCGCCCCCGGCCGACAGCCAGTGCGGTGCGAATTCGAGAGCGGACGATAGGGAGAAAGCGAGGGACGACGACGCAGCGTGCGACCGATAGCGCCCATCTACGCATCAATGCGGCAACGACGAGTTACCATGTGATGAATCTAACCATATCTGGTTACGGTTTTGTGGAAAATGTCGACTCGTAGTAGGTGCGGCTATAGCGGCGCCATCGGACGCCGCCCGCGACGAGTCCGTCCCTCGCGGCGGGACAAGAATCGCAGGTGAATGCTGCTCGGGGCCGCCGGGCGCAACAGGCCTCGCCGGCAGGCGGTCAGCCCGGGATGCTTCCGCCCGGCGTGGTCAGCAGCAGCTTGCCGGCGCTGGTATATTGTCGCTCCTGAACGAGGGCGTGTTGCGCGGCCGCGTGAAGATCGCGCAGCCACCGTTGCAGCGGCGAGCTGTCGTAGATCGCGCTGCCGCCACCCAGCGCGAAGCACGCATCGGCGGCACGGACGCAGGTCGCGGTGGTCCAGACCGCGGCTTGGGTCGCGCGAACCGTCAGGGCTTCGTCGTTCAGCGTTCCGGCGAGCGCGTGGCGCCACAGGCTCGCTGCCTCGGTCGCGAGCAACGCGCGCGCTGCCTTGATGTCGGCCTCGGCCCGGCCCAGCTCGTACTGAAAGACCTCCGATTCGCGCATCGGCACGGCGGCGCGAAGCTGCTGCCGGCCGCTCTGCGCAAGCGCGACTAGCGCATCGAGTGCGCCCTCGGCCATGCCGACGCTATTGGCGCCGTGAAGCAACGGAAGCATTTGCTGAAAGCCGGAATAGAGCGGCCCTGGCATGCAGGGCGTCGCGGCGGAGAGGCTGATGAAGTTCGATGCCGGCACGAAAGCATCGCGCAGCGCGACGTGATGGCTGCCCGTGCCTTTGAGTCCCGCGACATACCAAGTGTCCTCGATCTGCCAATCGCGCGCCGGCAACAGGAAGACGCCGATCGGCGGCGGCGCCGCCGCGCCTGCGGGACCGTCCAGCGGCTTGCCGTTCTCGGTCATGATGCAAAAGGCGCCGATCCAGTCGGCATGCTCGCAGCCGCTCATGAAGCCCCATCGCCCGCTGACGCGCCAGCCGCCGGCAATTTGCTCGGCCGTTCCGGCCGGCTGCGCCGAGCCCGCGAGAATCACATCCGGACCATAGCGATAGATCTGGTCGTAGGTTGCACGCGGAAAGAGCGGTAGGAACAGCGCCGGCCCGCTCCCGACCCAGGCGATCCAGCCGAGCGAGCCATCGAGCCGGCTGAGCGCAGCGATGACCTCGAGCCCCGACGGAAAGTCCATCTCCAACCCGTCATGGCTTCGCGGGACGAAGAGGCGGAAGACGCCGAGCGACCGCAGCTTTTCGACAAGGTCGAGCGGGATGCGGCGCGTGGCTTCGATCTCCGCCGTGCGTGACTGTACATGCGGCGCGAGATCCTGAATGGCGGCGAGCATTGATTTGATCATGCCGCAGCATCCGGCGCCGGTGTTGCCGGGACGTTTCAGCGGGCGGAAATGACGTTACGGCTGTAACGCCTCGCGATCAGAGAAGCGATCCGGAAGCTGTTCGCTTGACGTATTGCCATCGTGCTCCCAATTAGGAGGCTTGTACGCAAAATGAATTTGGCACAGGGAGCGGTGCCGCGGCGAACATTAAACGACCGAACGAAGCCAATTTTCCCACCATCTCGGGGGCTATCGGCTGATCGCGCCGGCCCTTGGCTTCGCCCCGTCGGCGCGGTCTAATAGGCGCCGCGAAACGAGAAGGGTGGGCGATGGGCGGCGAGTTCGGTATCGGGCAATCGGTCAGCCGGGTCGAGGATCCGCGCCTCCTGCGCGGCGCCGGGCGCTACATCAATGACGTGAGCCTGCCGCGCCAAGCCTACGCCTATTTCCTGCGCTCGCCTCACGCGCATGCGAGGATCGCGCGCATCGATATCGAAGCGGCAAAGGCCGCGCCGGGCGTGCTCGGGATTTTCACCGAGGCCGACGTCGCGGCCGACAATCTCGGCGTCACCAAGGTCGCGCTGCCGCGCAAGCGCCCCGACGGTTCGCCGAGGTTCGCGCGCCCGCATCCGGGCTTGGCGCGCGGCCGCGTGCGCTATGTCGGCGATCCGGTGGCGATGATCGTCGCCGAGAGCTTGGCCGAAGCGAAGGATGCGGCGGAGCTGATCACGATCGATTACGAGGAGCTGCCCGCGGTGACGGATGTCGCCGAGGCAGCGAAGCCGGGGAGCCCTCGGGTCTGGGACGAGAATCCCGACAACATCTCCCATGTCTGGGAGACGGGGAACAAGACCGCAGCCGATGCGGCTTTCGCCAATGCCGCGCATGTCGTCAAAAGCCGCTACGTCATCACCCGCGTCCACGCGCAATTCATGGAGACGCGCGGCACGGTCGGGATGTACGACCCAAACGAGGATCGCTACACGCTTTATGCCGATGTGCAATATGCGCATCGTGTGCGCGACATGCTCGCCGGCACGATCTTCAAGATTCCCGAGACCAAGATCCGCGTCGTCACCGGCGATGTCGGCGGCGGCTTCGGCACCAAGGGCTGGCAATATGTCGAGCATCGCCTGACCCTCTGGGCCGCGAAGAAATTGGGCCGGCCGGTCAAATGGAGCTGCGAGCGCAGCGAGGCGCTGCTCTCCGACGAGCATGGCCGCGATGTCGTCGCCGAGGCCGAGCTCGCGCTTGACAAGGACGGCAAGTTTTTGGGCCTCAAGGTCCGCACCATCAGCAATGTCGGCGCCTATCTCTCCTCCGACCGCAATCTGCTGGCGACCTTCACGAGCCTCGGCGCGCTCGTCGGCGTCTATGATTTTCCGGCGGCGCATGCGCATCTGACGGTCGCCTTCACCAATTGCCCGGCGACCGCGCCCTATCGCGGCGCGGGCCGGCCCGAGGCGATCTACATCATCGAGCGCCTCATCGAGGATGCAGCGCGCCAGACGGGCTTCGATCGCATCGAATTGCGGCGCAAGAATCTCATCGCGCCCGAGAAGCTTCCCTATAAGACGCCGCTCGGCCTTACCTATGATTGCGGCGACTTCCCGCGCATCATGGAGCGCGGGCTCGACTTCGCCGATGTCGCGGGCTTTGCCGCGCGCAAGGAAGCGGCGAAGAAGCGCGGCAAGCTCAGGGGCCTCGGCATCGCCAATGCGATCGAGCGCGCCGCGGGGCCCGGCCCCGAATTCGCCGAGCTGCGCTTCAACACGGGCGGGCAGGCGACGTTGCTGATGGGCACGATCCATCAGGGCCAAGGCCATGAGACGATTTTCAAGCAGATCGCGATCGAGAAGCTCGGCCTCGATCCGTCCGACATCCGCTTCGTTCAAGGCGATACCGATCTCGTCGCCTTCGGCACCGGCACCAATGGCTCGCGCTCGACCGTCATCGGCGGCACGGCGGTGACGATGGCGGCCGACAAGGTCATCGCCAAGGCCTCGAAGATCGCGGCGCATATGCTGGAGGCGAGCGAGGCCGATATCCAGTTCGGCGCCGGCCGCTTCTCCATTCCCGGCACCGATCGCGGCGTCACCTTGAAGGAGGTCGCCCGCGCGGCGTTTCTGCCGAACAAAATCCCGAAAGGCATGGAGCCGGGGCTCTACGAGACCGGGACCTTCTCGCCGCCGAACGATACCTTCCCCAATGGCTGCCATGTCTGCGAGGTCGAAATCGATCCCGAGACCGGCGCCGTTACGCTCGAGCGCTATGCCGTCGTCGACGATGTCGGCACGGTGATCAATCCGAAGCTCCTCAAAGGCCAGATCCATGGCGGCATCGCGCAGGGCATGGGGCAGGTGCTGATGGAGCGCGTCGTCTACGACAAGAATTCGGGTCAGCTGCTCTCGGCCTCGTTCATGGACTATGCGATGCCGCGCGCCGATGATTTCTGCGAGGTCGCGATCGAGAGCCAGCCGGTGCCGACGAAGCTCAACCCGTTGGGCGCCAAGGGCGCGGGCGAGGCGGGGACGGTCGGCGCGTTGCCCGCGGTGATGCTCGCGATCCTCGATGCGCTGGCGCCCTTGGGCGTCAAGCATCTCGACATGCCGGCGACGGCCGAGCGCGTCTGGCAAGCGCTCGAGCAAGCAAAACGATCTTGATGGAGGAAAAGCGGATGGCGAATAGTGTCAACGGGTTGAAGAGCGTCGATTTCGGCGTGACCGATTTGCCGGCCGCGACGAAATTCTATACCGAGATCTGGAATCTGACGCCGGTTGCGGAAGGGAAGGGCTCGGTCTATTTCCGCGGCACGGGACCGGAGCATCATATCCTCGGCATCCATCAGCGTGACAAGGGCGAGCTTCTGCGCGTCAACCTTTCAGCGCCGGGCGAGGCCGAGGTCGATGCGATCTATAACGCCGCCAAGGCCGCGGGCATCAAAAGCATCGAGACGCCGACGGCGCTCAAGGAGCCCGGCGGCGGCTATGGCTTCGCCTTTCAGGATCCCGAGGGGCGCACCATTCGCGTGATCGCCGGCGGCTTGCGTCACACCGACACGGCCGATATCGCCGATCGGCCGCGCAAGCTCTCGCATTGCGTGCTCAACTCGACCGATCGCGACGCGGCCGTCGCCTTCTACTGCAAGACGCTCGGCTTCAAGCTCAGCGATGCCACCATGGCGATGAGCTTCATCCGCTGCAATCGCGATCACCACTCGATCGCGCTCGTCAAGTCGACGGCCTGCACTCTGCACCATGTCGCTTTCGAGATGCCGACGCTCGACGATGTGATGCGCGGCGGCGGACGCTTGCGCGACCATGGCTATCCGATCGAATGGGGCGTCGGCCGGCACGGGCCCGGCGCCAATGTCTTCGCCTATTTCTTGGGGCCCGACGGCATGGTCATCGAATACACCGCCGAAGTCGAGCAGGTGGGCGACGACTATCCGACCGGCACGCCCGATAAATGGACCTGGCCCAAAGGGCGCAACGATCGCTGGGGCATCAATAACGGCCCGTCGCCGGCGATGCACGCGGCGGAGAAGCGCACCGCCTTCCCGGCCGAGATCTTCCACCCGGCGGCGTGATTCAATTTGTCATTGCGAGGAGCGCAGCGACGAAGCAATCCAGTGACACGGCTCTGGATTGCTTCGCTTCGCTCGCAATGACGTATGGGGAATGTCTCACCGGAATTGCAGCAGGCCGTCGCGCTGCATCAGCAGGGGCGGCTCGACGAGGCGGAGCTGCTTTATAAGAAAGCCATTGCCGCCGCGCCACGCGATTTCGACGCACTCCATCTCCTCGGCATGCTGCAGCTGCAGCGCGGTCGCCATGCCGAGGCGGCGCAATTTCTTGCGCAGGCGGTGGCGATCGACGCACGCAATCCCTTCGCCTTCTTCCACCTCGGCTGTGCCCAGCAGGAGCTGCAGCGCCTCGCCGAGGCGATTGCGAGCTACGACCGCGCGGCAGAGCTGAAGCCCGATTTCGCCGAGGCCTTCAACAATCGCGGCAATGCGCTGACGGCGCTCGGCCGGCGCGCGGAAGCGCTCTTAAGCTTCGATCGCGCCATCGCGCTGAAGCCCGATTTCCTCCTGGCGCATTACAATCGCGGCAATCTCCTGCGCGATCTCGGGCGTCCTGCCGAGGCGCTCGCGGCTTGCGAGCGCGCGCTCGCGCTGAAGCCCGATCTCGTCGAGGCTTGGCACAACCGCGGCGCGGTGCTGGCCGAGCTCGGGCAGTATGACGCGGCGCTCCAGAGCTACGACCGCGCCTTGGCGCTGCGCCCCCAATATGCGGAGGCGCTCTCGAGCCGCGGCAATCTTCTGCGCAAGATGAACCGGCATGACGAGGCGCTCGCAAGCTATGGCCGGGCGCTCGCGCTGCGGCCCGACTACGCCGCGGCCTTTACCGATCGCGGTAACGCGCTGAGCGAATTGGGGCGTCTCGATGAGGCGGTCGCCGATTACGATCGCGCGCTAGCGCTCGATCCGGGCCAGGTCGAGGCGCTGGCCAATCGCGGCAACGCGCTGCGCAATCTTCTGCGCTGTCGGGAGGCGATCGCGAGCTATGAGCGCGCATTGTCGCTCGATCCCGACAATGCCGAGGCGCACGCCAATCTCGGCTGGACTCTTCTGCTGACGGGCGATTTCGCGCGCGGCTGGGAAGAGTTCGAGTGGCGCTGGCGCACGAAGCAGATGCAAGCGCAGCGCCGCGATTTCGTAGCGCCGCTCTGGCGCGGCGATGCGTCGCTCGCCGGCAAGACCATCCTTCTCCATGCCGAGCAAGCCTTCGGCGACACGATCCAATTCTGCCGCTATGCCAGCGCGGTGGCGAAGCTTGGCGCCAACGTCGTGCTCGAGGTGCAGCCGTCGCTGCAGTCTTTGTTGTCCGGCCTCGAGGGCGTCACGCGCGTGCTCGCGCGCGGCGCGCCGCTGCCGCCTTTCGACTATCACGCGCCGCTGCTGAGCCTGCCGCTCGCGCTGAAGACCGAGCTCGCCAGCATTCCCGCGCCGATCCCCTATCTTGCCGCCAGTGGCGATAAGGAGAAGGCATGGCGCGAGAAGCTCGGCGCGTCCAAGCGGCCGCGCATCGGCCTCTGCTGGTCCAGCGGCAACCGCGCGCATCGCGATCTTGCGAAGCGCTCGATCCCGCTCGAGCTGCTGGCGGCGCTGCGCTCGGATCTCATCGAGCTCATCAGCCTGCAGAAAGAATTATCGCCTGTAGAGGCGGCGACGCTCGCGCAATGGGGCGTGCCTCATTGCGGCGACGCGCTCGAAGATTTCAGCGACACGGCGGCGCTGATCGCGGCGATGGATCTCGTCATCTCGATCGATACCGGCGTCGCGCATCTCGCCGGCGCGCTGGGCAAGCCGCTCTGGATCCTGCTCGCCTTCGCGCCCGATTACCGCTGGCTCTTGGGACGCGATGATTCGCCGTGGTATCCCCTGGCGCGGCTCTTCCGCCAGCCGGCGCTCGACGATTGGCCAAGCGTCGTCGCGCGGGTCGCGCGTGAATTGGAGACGTGGTCGATGAGCGATCCCCACCCTAACCCTCCCCATCGCGGGGGGAGGGAAGCGAGGAGGTGAGCAATGGCGCCTACAGCTGCTCGGCCAGGAAGCGCATCAGCCGCGGCGCGAAGAAGCCCGAGAAGCTGCCCGGCTCCTCGATCGGGTCGCCCGCCCAGAAATGCGGCGCGCCTTGCGCGATCACGGTTCGCACGAAGAAGCTCGATTGCTTCAAGGCCGTCACGAACATCTTCGACTGTGTCTCGATATCGACGACATCGTCCTCGGTGCCATAGGCGATGAAGAAGGCCGTCTGGTTGTTGTCGCGCGTCACATAGCTTAAGGGCGAGGCCTCGAAATAGAGCCGGCGATTGTCGATCGGCGCGGCGCCCAAGAATTTCTCCGTGATCTGATCCTTGGGCCGCGCCACGAGATCGTGCTGCCATTGCGCCGCCATGTCGTAGACGCCGTAGAAACCGATCACCGCCTTGACGCGCGTGCTCTGCGCGGCGAAGCGATCATCGCGATAGGCGCCGGCGAAGGCCGGTGCATCGCCGGCGAGCGCGACGAGCGCCGCAAGATGCGCGCCGGCGGAATCGCCGATAAGGCCGATGCGCTTGGGATCGAGCTTCAGATCGGCGGCCGAGCCGCGCAGATATTGGACCGCAGCGCGAATATCGTGCACTGCCTCGGGAAAGGTCTTCTTGTCGGGCTTGCAGAGCCGATAATCGACGGCGAAGAGCGCATAGCCGCGCGCCGCAAGATGCTCGCCCCAA
>CAYMNX010000822.1:0-4367 GCA_964391905.1 uncultured Rhizobiaceae bacterium | reverse complement strand
GAGCGGCCATCCTCCCCCCAGCCGCCATCGGCGCGCTGCGTCGGGCTTTTCGGCCAGCTCGGCGGCTATGAAAAAGCGCTTGCGACCGGCATCGACTATCTGCGCCGCGAGCAAGAGCCCGAAGGTTGTTGGTTCGGGCGCTGGGGCACGAATTACATTTACGGCACCTGGTCGGTGCTCGCGGCCTTGAACGGCGCGGGTGTCGACAAATCCGACCCGATGATCCGCCGCGCCGTGGCGTGGCTCTTGTCGAAGCAGCGCGCCGATGGCGGCTGGGGGGAGGATGGCCGCTCCTATTGGAAGGATCAGCCGCGCGGCGAAGCGAGCTATAGCACCGCATCGCAAACCGCCTGGGCCGTGCTGGCCTTGATGGCAGCGGGCGAGGTGCGGCATGAGGCGGTGACGCGCGGCATCGCCTACCTCCTGTCGACGCAGCAACCGCACGGGCTCTGGGACGAGGAGGAGTTCACCGCGGTCGGCTTCCCGCGCGTCTTCTATCTGCGCTATCACGGCTACCGCGCCTTCTTCCCGCTCTGGGCGCTCGCGCGCTACCGCAATCTCTCGATCAGCAATCAATCGACCTATAGCCACGGCCTTTGATGAAGGTCGCGGCCGTCACCGGGCTCGAGGCCGAGGCAAAGCTCATTCGTCGCGCCGGTATCGAGGCGGCCCCATCGGGTGGCGTCGCGACGCGCACTGTCGCGCTCGCGCAATCGTATCTCGCTAGCAGCGCCGATGCGCTCCTGAGCTTCGGCATCGCCGGCGCACTTGCCCCGGCGCTGCCCTCCGGCACGCTGCTCTTGCCGCGCGCGGTGATCGACGAGAGCGGCGCGCGTCTGCTCGTCGATGCGGCGTGGCGCCTGCGTGTCGAGACAGTCTTGGCGGCGGCGGGATTAGCGATCGAAGCGCGCGATCTTCTCGGCGCATATCGCGCCGTCGCAACGGCCGAGAAGAAGGCGGCGCTTTTCCATACGACCGGCGCGGTAGCAGTCGATCTCGAGAGCCATCTGATCGCGCGCGCCGCGACGGAAGCACGGCGGCCGTTTCTCATCCTCCGCGCCATTGCCGATCCCGCGACCCGCAGCCTCCCATCGGCCGCGGTCAACGGGCTCAAGGACGACGGCACGGCGGCGCTGGGTCGCGTGATCGTCTCGGTTCTGCGCCATCCCGGTCAGATCGCGGCGCTGCTGCGCCTCGCCGGCGATACGCGGCGCGCGCTTTCTGCGCTAGGCTCGGCGCTCGAAGCAAAGCCGTTCGCCGCCTCTGCCGACGAGGGATCAGCGCCATGAAGATCATCCAGTTCAAATCGCCGGGCCCGCCCGCGGTGCTCGACTATGTCGAGGTGCCGACGCCAGAGCCGAAGGAGGGCGAGGTCCTGGTGCGCGCCCATGCGATCGGCGTCGGCATGCCCGACATCATGATCCGCCGCGGGACCTACAATTGGATGCCGCCCTTGCCTGGCACGCCCGGAACCGAGATGAGCGGTGTGATCGAGAAGCTGGGGCCCGGCGTCACGACGCTGCGCGAAGGCCAGCGCGTCGTCGTCTCGGCGCGCGACCGGCCGCATCGCGGCGGCTGCTATGCCGAATACAACGCGACGCCCGCGAGCTCGGTCTATCCGCTGCCCGAGGCCGCCGATATGGATCAGGCGGCGGCGCTCGCCAATTATCAGGTCGCCTATCACTTGCTCCACGACTGCAGCGCATTGAAGAAAGGCCAGAGCGTGCTGATCCAGGGCGCGGCCGGCGGCACCGGCAGCGCGCTCGTCGATCTCGCGCGCTATTTGGAACTCGATGTCATCGGCACCTGCGCCGGGACCGAGAAGGTCGCCTTCGTCAAGAACCTCGGCGTCGCGACGGTCATCGATCGCAAGACGCAAGACATCGCCGCTGCTGTCGCCGAAGCGACGCAAGGCAAAGGCGTCGACTGCATCATGGATTTCGTGGGCGGACCGGATTTCGTCAGGAACTTCGCGATGCTCGCGCCCTACGGCACCGTCGTGAGCTACGGCCAGCTCGCGGGCAAGCCCAAGGACGATGTCTACGCCGCCTTGCGCGCGCAAGCGGCGAAGAATTTGGCGCTCCGCGTCTTCTCGATACATATTTACGATCATTGGCGCGCGCCGATGCAGGCCGGCATGCGCTGGCTCGTCGAACGGCTCGGCAAGGGCGAGATCAAGCCGCGGATCTCCAAGGCGATGCCGCTGGCCGAGGCGCGCGCGGCGCATGAGCTATTCGAAAGCGGCAAGGTGATGGGAAAATTGCTGCTGCGACCGTGATCGCCGCGGGAAAGGCCCCGCAGCAAAGCATTAACGATGTTTCCGGTGTAACGCGGCGTTAGTACCTTCGCGATAATTTTGCGCCATCGACGCGCAAGGAGATTTCATGTGCAATTCCGCGCCGGTTGCCGGTCCGCCCCTGCAATTGCCGCTCGGCCAAACCTTGACGCAAGTCAAGCCGAAGATCGAGCCGGGTGATAATCAAGGTGCCGCTTCATCGAGCGCCGCTGCCCCGTCGCAGCCCTCAAGCGCAAGCCGCGGCCATAAGCTCAACATCGCTGTTTAGAGTCCATTCGTGAGATGACAACTCCCTCTCGGGGGCGAGAGGGAGTTGCCGGAGAGCTTTGATATTCGGCGTGATACCTTAGCGCTTCACCTCCGGGTCTTCGCCTTGGCTGTGGCGCTTGCCGAGTTCCTCCGCACGGCGAAGCTGCTCGCCCTCCTTGCCCTCGAAGGCATGCTTGGCCTCGCGCGCCTTTTTCTCGACCTCGCCGCTTTCAACGAAACGGTGCTGGTCGGCGTTATAGGCGCGCGCTGCCGTGCGGTTGCCTTCGCCTTCATTCGGGCTGGCGCTATGTTCGCTCGTGCGCTTGCGCTGCGTCGCGCTCTGTTGTTTCCGTGCGGTCATCGTGTCCTCCTATTGTCCGGTGATGGCATGGCCAAGCAGGCCACCGCCGATGGCGCCACCCACCGTGGCAGCTGCCTTTCCCGATCCTTTTCCGATTTGGTTGCCGCCGTAAGCGCCGGCACCCGCGCCCACCAAGGTGCCGCAAGCGGCGAGCATCAGAAGCAGTGCCGCCGCGGCCGCAATCTTCATGGGTCGCCTCCATCGTCATTGACCTGAGGGTTTAACGACGGAGCGCGATCTCGGTTGCCTGCAGGATTTGGGAAGAATCGAGGCGCCGCGAGGGCGCCTCTTGAGCGAAAAAGTGGCGCGGCGGCCGCGCAAGGTCGGCGGCCGCGCTTATCGCGCGATCACCGATTGCACCTGATCGAGCGACTGGTCGAGATCGACGACGCATTGGTTGAAGGCGGGGCTCGACGGATCGATGCCGATCTCGGCGCAGGCGAGACGCTCTTTGGCAAGGATCGGTTGATCGGCGTGCGCGAGCCCGCCGGTCGCAAGCAGCATGGCAAATGAAAAGAAGAAAGCGATACGCGACATTTTGCAATTCCTTTGTCCGTTTGAGGAGTAAGGCCCTCGGCTTGCGCCTTTAGCGCGCGCCGATGAGCGAGCTCCACTCGGTTTCTGGTGCTTCGCTTGCCTTGACAACGCAGGTCGCGAAGGCCGGCGTGTTCGGTTGAAGGTCCGCTTGCATGCAGGCGTTGCGATGATCCGCGATCGCCTGCGCATCGGCGGTCGCCGACAAGGTGCGATCGAGGCTTCTCGCGCACGCGTCGTAATCGGCTTCGGTCGGATTGAGACCGAGAACCATGGCGCAAGCATGGTTCTCGAGCGCACCGCGTGCGGGGCTCGTCGCCGCCTCGGCAAGCGGCGGTGCGACGCCGAGGAAAGCGGCGATGAAAGCGCCGGCGACCGCCGCCGATATTCCTGTCGACCTCTCGCGGCGAGCGCAGATGCAATCCGCCGAAGCCTTGGCGTTCGTTGGTGATGAGAAGAGCATGTCTCGACTCCTGTTGCTCGATGTTGCTGGGAATTTCGAAAAAGATTCTTCCGCTTCGTACGTCTCGGGTTGTTAAGAGGAAGACATGCCGCGTGCCGCGATTATTCCGCCGAATCTTCCTCTTTCGCGAAACTGTGAAGAGAGATCGTATCGAGCCGAAGAGATCGCGATCACGATCGCGTGTTGCGAGGGCGATCGAAGCAAAACCGAGGCCCCTGTTCCTTGCAGCGCGACGATCCCATCCCAACTCTTTGCACGATCGATGGCGCGGATGCCGTGCTGCGATATCGCGTATCGCTCGTGGAATAAGCGCAAGCGTCGCGTGGCGACTCTTTAAGCCCCGCACCAAATTCCGAGAGACAATATGACGCGTTGCTCCTTTCTCGATCGCTCTCAGTCACTCATTCTCGTGGCCATGCCGATCGCCGCCGCCACGACGATCGCGCGCGCAGGAAGCGCGAACG
>CAYMNX010000821.1:0-5117 GCA_964391905.1 uncultured Rhizobiaceae bacterium | reverse complement strand
ATCTGTCGCCGACCAATCCGCTCGGCCTCAAATCGGCAAGTGAGGGTGCGACGACGGCAGCGCCCGCCGCCGTCATCAACGCCATTATCGACGCGCTGTCCCCGTTCGGCGTCCGCGATATCAAAATGCCGGCAACGCCTTTCGCAATCTGGCAGGCGATCGCCACGGCAAAAGCGAAGCGACATTGATGGGCATCTTTTGCTATTTTGAAGGAACGAAGCCTGGCGGGTGGGGTGGAAGCCGAGCGCGCTTTCGGCCGCAAAGGATGTGGATGTAGCGACAGCAAGCACGGGAGAGATGGTGATGCAGTTTGGTCTGTTCTCGAATAGCCGACGACCGCACCGCGCCTTGAGCGACGCTTGGGATCACGACATCGCCGAGATCGAGGCGGCCGACCAGCTCGGCTTCTCCGAGGCTTGGATCAGCGAGCATCAGTCGCCCGCCGAACTCATCATCTGCAAGGCGGCGGCGGTGACGAAGCAGATCAAATTGGGCTCGGCGGTTCGGCCGCTTGCTTATTATCACCCGCTGCAGGTCACGATCGAGGCCAATGCTTGCGATAACCTGACCGGCGGGCGTTATCAGCTCGGCATCGGCTTCGGCTTTTACGCAACGCAGATGGAGCAGCGCGGCCTCGATTTCGCGAAGACGCGCGAGATGATGCATGCCTCGATCGAGCTCATCCTGAAGCTTTGGAACAGCACCGGGCCGGTGGATTACGACGGGCCGTTCTGGAAGGGCAAGGGCATGGTGGCGAAGCCCGACCCGGTGCAAAAGCCCCATCCCCAGATCGGCATTGCCCTGACCAAGACGCCATCCTCGGCCGAGCTTGCGGGAAAGCTCGGGCTTCTGCCGCTGACCGGCGATTTCATTCCCGTGCCGCGACTCAAGATGATGGGCGATGCCTTTGTCGCCGCAGCCAAAGCGACGGGGCGGGCGCCGCGGCGCAGCGACCTCCACGCAACGCGCGTCATCTACGTCGCCGAGACCGACGCCATCGCGCGCGAGGATATGCGCGAATCCTATGAGGAGACCATCCGCTGGGAGATCAAGAACACGCCGCATCACCAGGTGGAGCGCATTCCGAAAGGCGGGACGCTCGAGGACATCACCTATGATTATCTGGTCGATACCGGCAATCTCTTCATTGGCAGTCCCGATACGGTTCATGACCGCATCGTCGATTTCTACCAGCAGTCGGGCGGCTTCGGCACGCTCATGTTCCATGCCGGCCGCGACTACGCGACGCCCGAGAAGCTGAGACGTTCGATGAAGCTTTTCATGGAGGAAGTCGCGCCGCGCCTGCGCCACCTCGATCCGGACAGGGCGGCGGCATAGCCCGCTTCGCATCGCGGCCAAACTAAACGGCGCGGACCATCGGTCCGCGCCGTTCGTTCTTGTTCTAGGCGTTATCGATTTAAGCCGAGAGCACCGCCTTCACCCGCGCCGGCGACATCGGCAACTGGCGCAGCTGCTTGCCGCCGGTGAGGGTGGCAACCGCGGCGGCGATCGCCGGCGCCGGAAGCGCCACCCCGGCCTCGCCCATGCCGGTCGGCGGATTGTCGGTCGAGATCACCTTGATCTCGATCGGCGGAATATCCGCCATGCGCTGCACCTTGTACTGATTGAAGTTCACTTGCTGCACTTCGCCATTGACGATATCGACATGCTCGATGAGTGCCGCGCCGAGACCGAAGAGCATCGAGCCTTCCATCTGAACCCAGACATTGTGCGGTTGCAGCGCGCGGCCGCAATCGACCACGGCCCACATATTATGAACCTTGATCGCGCCTTTTTGCTGATCGAGCGAGATTTCGACCGCGCCCGCCTGGTAACCGCGGATGAGGTTCGAATAGGCAAAGCCCATCGCATGGCCGGCGGGAAGCTTGCGCTTGCCCCATTGGCAAAGCTCGGCCGCGGCCTTCACCACGGCCGTCGCGCGTGCATCGTCTTTCAAAAGCTCGAGCCGATAAGCGACCGGATCGACGCCCTTTGCCGCCGCGAGCTCGTTGATCATCGCCTCGATGGCGAAGACCATGTAGCCCGGCGAGATGCCGCGCCACGAGCCGACCTCGACACCGCGATCGGCGCGGATGAATTCGACGAGCTGCGCCGGGAAGCCATAGGCGACACCGCCGCCGCCGGCCGCCACCGCATCCATGCCGCCGGTCTTCTGCATGACGTCGGGATTGGTGCGCTTGAACACCGAGGCGCAGACGAGGCGATGGTGCCAGCCGACGATATTGCCATTGGCATCGAGGCCAACCTCGATCCGCTGTGCGCCCAAGGGGCGGAACGTATCGTTGGCGATATCGTCCTCGCGGCTCCAGATCACCTTGATCGGCGTGCCCGGCATGGATTTCGCCAAAAGCACCGCCTCGACCACCTCAGCGCCTTCCGAGCGGCGGCCGAAACCGCCGCCCAAGAGCGGCGTGTTCACCTTCACCTTCTCCGGCGTAGTGCCGACCGCGCGGGCGCACAGCGCCTGCATGATGCTGGGCGATTGATTGGAGGCCCAAATCTCGACCTCATCGCCCTTCACCACCGCGGTGGCGTTCATCGGCTCCATGCAGGTGTGCGAGACGTGGTCGTTGAGGTATTCGGCGCTGACGACCTTGGCGGCGCCCGCGACGGCAGCGGGCGCATCGCCGCCCTTCTTCACCATGGGGAAGCCCTTCTGGCTCTTATCCGCGGCGATCTGGCGGTATTCCTCGGTGATCTTGCTCGAGGTATAATTGCGCGCCGGCGCCGTGTTGGTCCAAGTGACCTTCTTCTCCAGCAAAGCCTTGGCCTTCTTCGTGCCCTCGACCGTGTCGCCGATCACGGCGACGCCGAACGGCATCGGCACGATCGCTTTGATGCCCTTGACGGCCTTGGCGGCGCTGTCATCCACCTGATCCGGCTTCTCGCCCTGGACCGGCGGATGGAGCACGGCGGCATAGAGCATGCCGGGCAATTCCGTATCCTGGCCGTATTTGCCCGAGCCGTTGACCTTCGACGGAACATCGACGCGCGGCACGTCCTTGCCGATATAGCGATAGGCGGAGGCGGGCTTCAGCTCATCCTTCGTCACCTCCGGCAGCGCATCCGGCATCTTGGCCGTCTTTGCGAGCGCGGCGTAGGTGATCTTCTTGCCCGATTTCTTATGAACGACGACGCCGGTCTCGGTCGAGAGCTCGGCAACCGGCACTTTCCAGGACGAAGCGGCGCTCGCGAGCAGAACCTTGCGCGCCTGCGCGCCGGCGAGGCGCAGCTTGTCCCAATAACCGAAGACGGTGCTCGAGCCGTAGGTCGTGAGCTTGCCGCCCCAGGCCGGGTTGCCGTAGATCTTGTCGAGCGAGGGCGATTGCACGGTGCGCACCTTGCGCCAATCGACGTCGAGCTCTTCGGCGATCATCAGCGGCAGGACGGTCATCACGCCCTGGCCCATCTCCGAGGCCGGCGCCATGATCGTGACCCAACCGTCGGTGCCGATCCCAACCCAGGCGGTCGCTTCGAAAGCGCCCTTCGCGGGCGCCGCGAAGGCGATCTCCGGTAGCGCTCCGAAAGCGACGGCGACACCGATGCCGCCGGAGCCGACGAGAAAGCGGCGACGCGAGAGGGCCGAGGACTCCGCGATTTGCATATCGAAATTATTATCCATCTCGCCCTCCCTCAGCGCGCGACCGAGTTCGTCGCCGAAGCCGGCGTCGTCGCCGACGCTTGAGTCGGCTTCTCCATATGCGCCGCGCGCTGGATGGCGCGGATGATGTGCGAATAGGTGGCGCAGCGACAGATATTGCCGTTCATATGCGCGACGATCTCGTCGCGCGTCGGGTTGGGCTTCTTCGCGAGCAAAGCGGCGGCCTGCATGATCTGGCCCGATTGGCAATAGCCGCATTGCGGCACCTGCTCGGCAATCCAGGCCTTCTGCAGCGGATGGTTCGAATCGGGCGAGAGGCCTTCGATGGTCGTGACCTTCGTTCCTTCGGCCGCGCTGACCGGAAAACTGCACGAGCGCGTCGGCTCGCCATCGACATGTACAGTGCAAGCGCCGCATTGCGCGATGCCGCAGCCGAATTTCGTGCCCGTCATTTTGAGATGCTCACGGATCACCCAGAGTAGCGGTGTATCCGGTTCCGCATCGACGCTCACGGCGCGTCCGTTGATGATGAAGTTCGTCATACCGCCCGTCTCCTGTGCTTGCCTATTTTTTGAAATTTAAGAATAGACCCGAATTCTTTTGCATAGATTACTCCCGATCGCGGAGAAGCAGCAATCATGGATGTAAAAATTGCAATCAATTGAGACAGTGCCGCTGCCTGATCTTGCTTATCGCGAGTTAAGGATGGACGCAGGTTAAGCTTCACGCAACGTAACGCGACGGCAACGCGCGGGTCCGTCATGCTGCAGAGCAACATTGCCGCCTTGCCGCATCGCATGAGCGGGCGCCACAATGATCGAGCAGGACGACGCTCGCCAATGCCGTCCGCCAATCCGTGGAGGAAGCTCCCGTGAAGAACTGGCTCATCGCCTTTCTATTGCTGCTCTCTCCTGCAGCCTGGGCGCAACAAACCGTGCCGGAAATTACCTTCGAGTCGGTGCCCGATTTCATCAAGCTGCCGAAGGACATGTATTTGGGCGAAGCATCGGCGGTCACGGTCAATTCGAAAGGCCACGTCTTCGTCTTCTCGCGCGGCGGCTCCAGCATGGGGCCCGCCTTCGCCGCGACCGCGGCGCAGCTCCTGGAGTTCGCTCCCGACGGCAAGTTCGTCCGCGAGATCGGTAAGAATCTCTATGCCTGGTCCTTCGCCCATGGCCTCAAGGCCGATCCGCGTGACCACATCTGGGCGGTCGATAAGGGCTCGAACATGGTCGTCGACTTCCGTCCCGACGGCCGCGTCGACATGGTGTTCGGACGCAAGGACGAGGCCTCGGACGAGGATACCGGGCCGCTCAAGCATCCGAACCCGCCGCTTCCCGCAGTTGATGGCCGCTTCCGCCAGCCGACCGATGTCGCTTTCGACGGACGCGGGAACGCCTTCATCAGCGACGGCTACATCAATTCGCGGATCGCCAAGATCGACAAGGATGGGTTCTGGATCAAATCCTGGGGCGACCGCGGCACCGAGCCCGGG
>CAYMNX010000820.1:0-3934 GCA_964391905.1 uncultured Rhizobiaceae bacterium | reverse complement strand
GTGAGTACCCAGGTCACCTCGTCCTGCGCGACGGAGAACGTGCCCTGCATGTGCGGCAGCGCGACATTGGCGATCGTGCTGTCGAGCGTCTGCATCAGGGTCGCGAGCATCACCGCGGCGGTGACGATGCCGCGATTGAGGCCGCGCTCCGGCGCGCCCGTGCTCATTGCTCCGCCACGGCCGCCGCGGTGTTGTTCCAGGGCGGCAAGGTCCGCGTATCGACATCGACGACGGCGCTCATGCCGGAGCGCAGCGGATGGTCGTCATCGGGATTGTCGATGACGAGGCGCACCGGGACGCGCTGCACGATCTTCACCCAATTGCCCGTCGCGTTCTGCGGCGGCAGCACCGAGAATTCGGCGCCCGTGCCGGCGCTGATGCTGTCGACGCGCGCGGTGAAGGTCTTGTCGGGATAGGAATCGATCGTGATCGTCGCCGTCTGCCCCGGCCGCATGCGGGTGAGGTCCGTCTCCTTGAAATTCGCCTCGACCCAAACGCGATCGGTCGAGACGAGCTGGAAGGCGGGCGTCGCCGCGGTGAGGTACTGTCCGACCGGGAGCTTGTCGACCATCGTGACGTAGCCATTGGCCGGGGCGCGCACCACCGTGTGGTTCAAATCGAGCGCCGCCTGATCGGCCTGCGCCTTCGCCTGCAGCACCAACGGATGCTGATCGGTCGGGATGTTGGGATCGCCGCCGAGGCTCGCGAGCACGTTCGACAGCTGATGCTCGGCGGCCGCGACTTGCTGGCGCGCATTGTCGAGATTGTGCCGCGTCTCGTCGAACTTCTGCTGCGTGGTCACATGGGTGGCGAGCAATTGCTGCTGCCGCTCCATCTCGCGTTGCTGATAGGCGAGCGTGTCCTGCGCCGCTTTCAGATCGGCCGCGCGCTGGAAATAGGTGGCGCGCAGCCCGTCGACCTGGAGACGCGCGCTCGCGAGCTGCGCCTCGGCGCGCTCGAGCGCGATGCGGTAAGAGGAATCATCGAGGCGGAAGAGAACCTGCCCCGCCTTGACCGGCTGATTGTCCTTGACCTCGACCGCGACGACGCGCGCGCCGACATCGGCGCTGATCGAGATCTTGTCGGCCTTCACATAGGCGTCGTCGGTCGAGGCGTAGCGGCCCGCGGTAAGATAGAGATAAGCCGCGATGCCGACCAGCGCCAATGGCACGCTCGCCATCAGGATCCAACGTACCCATAAGCGCGAGCCGAGCCGGCCGCGCGTATCACTCATAACGCTCAATCTGCTGCTCCCAAAACCGGCGAAACCTCGCCGCCCTTCTCCGCAAAGTTTCGTGAAAGATTTCGCCGCACGCGCAATAGCAATTCGAGAATCTGATCGCGTTCCGCGGCGGTGAAGCCCTGGAGCGCTTCGGCGCGCACCTCCTGCCCGACCTCGGCCATCTTCGTGAACATCGGCTTCGTCTTTGCCGTGAGGAACAGGAGCCAGGCGCGGCGATCCTTGGGATCGGGCCGCCGCTCGACCCAGCCCGCCTGCTCCATCCGGTCGATGAGGCGCGCCAACGAGATCGGCTCGATTTCGAGCATGTCGGCGAGGCGCGTCTGATTGATGCCCTCGTGCAGGACGAGATAGGCCAAGAGCTGCGTCTGCGCGCGGGTCAGGCCCAAAGGCTTCACGCGCTGGTCGAAGCGCTTGGTCAGAAGCCGGGCAGTCTCATGCAGCACGAAGCCGAAGCTGCGGTTGAGGTCGAGGGCATCCATAACATGACTATAATAAGCATGCTTAAGATGAGCGATGCTAAGACCGCAAGCCTGACCAGCAAGTTTCGCTGCGGCGCAGCATTGATTTGTTAACCATTGCCGTTGCGCCAAGCCCGTCGAAGACCCTCCCCTCGCCGGCCGGACCTTGTTATTGCTCGGAAAATTGGCTTCGTTCGGTAATTTTTAATGTTCGACTTCGGCTCACCCCGGCAATGAACGCTCATTGCGTTCACCCGGAAATGGGCTGTCGCCCCCTTCGTTTCAAGGGAAGCCGGGGCGGGATTTCAGGGGCGAACGGTGAGCCCGTCCTGCGGCCGCAAATAGAAGAGGCCGAGTTTCAGGCTCTCGGCGATGCGCTCGGATTTCTGGCGGAAGACCGCGGCGAGATCGGGCGGGCAGACCTCCTCGGCGGTCGCGCGGAAGAGTGCGAGCCAGCGGGCGAAGAGGCCCTCCTCGAGACCCGCGACCCGCATATGGACGGCGAGCGGATTGCCTTTGTAGCGGCCGGTGGTGAGCATGACCGAGGACCAGAAATCATACATCTTCGAGAGATGCTGGGGCCACTCATCGGGCGCGATCGCGTTCTCGAAGACGGGCCCGAGCGCCGGATCGCGGCGCACCTTCGCGTAGAAGGCATCGACGAGCTCGACGATTTTTTCTTCGCTCAACGGCGACATGCGTTCATCCCTTTCGCGTCCGCATGATATGGCAAGGAACCTCATTTTGCCGCTGCGACAGAAACGCGCCCACGGTCGTCGCGGTTATTGCAAAGGCGCGTTGAATAAAGTCCTCGTTCCCGGCGGGCGGAGAGGAGCGATCTTGCAGTAAAGCTATTTCTTCTCGCGCAGGCCCAGGCGCGCGAGGCGCGGCAGGACTTCGGCGCAGAAATAGGGCAGCTCGTCGACATAGTTGACGAGCGAGACCGCAATCCCGGTGAAGCCGGCGGCGGCGAGCTTTGCAAGCTCGCCCGCCACCTCGTCGGGATCGCCGATAATCGGCAGCCCGCCCATGCCGTTGGCGCGGTGATTGCGGAGCGCGATGAAATCCTTGGGGTGGGTCTGCGGCGTGATGTCCTTCATCGCGAGAATGTTATCGACGGCGCGCCAGTCGGCGTGCTCGATCACGCAATGATGATAATAGTCGCGCGCCTCTTTCGCGCTCGGCCGGCAGGTGATGACGCCCACCGTATAGACGTCGAGCGCGCGGCCGCCCTCTTTCGCCAGAGCCTTGACGCGCTGCACATGCTTTGCCCAATCGTCGATCGCCGTCGCGCGATCGGCGTTCGAGAAGAGCGCATCGCAATTGCGGATGGCGAAGGCCTGGCCGGTCGGCGAGGCGCCGGCGTTCATGATGATCGGCCGCGAGCCGCCATAAGGCTTGGGCTTGGCGCGCACCTTCTTGAGATTTAGATACTGGCCGGCGAAATCGAATTCCTCTTCCGGGCCCCACATGCGCTTGATCGCGTCGATCCATTCTTGGCCGTAGTCGTAGCGCCGCTCGTGATCGCGCTGCGCGACGCCGAACATCTCGAACTCGCCTTCGTTCCAGCCGACGACGAGATTGAGGCCGAAGCGGCCTTCGCTGATATGATCGGCGGTGACGAAGCCCTTGGCGGCGATGATCGGATGAATAAGCGGCGCATGAACCGTCGCGAAGACATGCAGACGCCGGGTGCTGGCCAGGAGACCCGACGCCCAACTGATGCTTTCGAGTGTCGCGCCCTGATAATCGGTATCGCCGCCATAGCCCTTCCAGCGCGCGATCGGCAGCATGAATTCGATGCCGGCCTCATCCGCCATCCGTGCGAGCCGCAGGTTATCCTGCCAATTCCCCGACCAGCGCTCCGGCACCATGGTGACGGCGCGGCCCGAGGAGCAATTGGCGCCGAAGAGACCAAGCTTCAGCTTGTTCGCGCTGCGCATGGTGACGCGCTCGCGCATCGAGAGGGAAGGATCGCTGCTCATCGCTGACCTCGCATCTACCGTGCAACTATGATGCGAGGCCCTCGCGCGATGCAATCGGCTTCTCGCCGCGCCCTTCTTCTCCTCATTCTGGTCACAGCGCGGACCCAGCCCTCGATGCCCGCGATTACTCGGCATTTCCGCCACGCCCGCGGGCGATGATCATGTCGTCGTCGCATCGCTGACAGCGGGCAGGCGCAGATCTGCCGCGTTGTGCGATCGCGAAACCCTATGCTAGCTTCTCGCCCGCG
>CAYMNX010000819.1:0-3661 GCA_964391905.1 uncultured Rhizobiaceae bacterium | reverse complement strand
GTCGAGGGGGAGGGGGATTTTTTATTGGCGCGATTATTCCCTCCCCCCTTGAGGGGGAGGGATAGGGTGGGGGGTGTCGCAGACATAGGAGATCTCGCGACTAATCGCGCAGCAACTCGTTGATCGATGTTTTTGCCCGCGTCTTCGCGTCGACTCGCTTGACGATGACGCAGCAGGCAAGGGAGGGACCTGGCTCCCCGTTCGCGAGCGGCTTGCCGGGAAGGTTGCCCGGCACCACCACGGCATAGGCGGGTACGCGGCCGATGAAGGTCTCGCCGCTCGCGCGGTCGATGATCTTGGTCGATGCGCCGATGAAGCAACCCATCGCCAGCACCGCGCCCTCTTCGACGATGACGCCCTCGGCCACCTCGCTGCGCGCGCCGATGAAGCAATTATCCTCGACGATCACCGGCTCGGCCTGGATCGGCTCGAGCACGCCGCCGATCCCGGCGCCACCCGAGATGTGGACATTCTTGCCGATTTGCGCACAGGAGCCGACCGTCGCCCAGGTATCGACCATCGTGCCGCTATCGACATAGGCGCCGACATTGACAAAGGACGGCATCAGCACCACGCCGGGCGCGATATAGGCCGAGCGCCGCACGATGCTGCCGGGAACGGCGCGGAAGCCCGACGCCTTGAAGTCGCTGGCGCTCCAGCCTTGCGCCTTGATCGCAACCTTGTCCCACCAGGCGGAACCACCCGGCGCGCTGCCGATCTCGGCATTGTCGTTGAGGCGGAAGGACAGCAGCACCGCCTTCTTCAGCCACTGATGAACCTGCCATTTGCCGTCGATCTTCTCGGCGACGCGCCGCTTGCCGCTATCGAGCAGGGATAGCGCGGCGTCGACCGCCTCGCGGACCGAGCCTTTGGTCGCGGCATTGATACCGTCACGCGCCTCCCAGGCGGCGTTGACGATCGTTTCGAGTTCGTTGGTGTTGGCGGTGCTCATGGCCGAGACCATGCGGGAGCCCCCGCGAGGTGTCAACCGCAGGCCGCTGCCCGCAACAGGAAGGGCGCCAGCGAACCCGCCTCAACGGTGTAATGGATGGCGGCGCCATGGCCGTCATCCTCCGAATGTGGGCCGCCTTTGACCCAGATCGTGGTCATGCCCAATGCCGCGGCCGGGGCGAGGTTCTTTGCCATGTCCTCGACCATGGCGGCGCGGGTCGGGTCGACCTGGTGACGCTGAATGAAATGCGCATAGGCCGCCGGATCGGGCTTCGGGCGATAATCGCAGGCGATGATGTCGTGGATCGCGGCGAAGTGCTCACCGAAGCCGAGCCGTGCCAGCACGCGCTCGCTATGGCGCACCGTGCTGTTGGTGAAGATGAGCTTCTTGCCGGGAAGCGCGGCGATCGCGGCGCCGAGCGCTGCATCTTCCTTCACTGACGAAAGATCGATCTCGTGGACATAGTCGAGGAATCGCGCCGGCGAGATTCCATACTCGTTCATGAGCCCGCGCAAGGTCGTGCCGTGCCGGGTATAGAAATGGCGCCGCAGCGCATGCGCTGCTTCGTGAGCGAGCCTCAGCTCCGCCATGATGAAGGCGGCCATGCGCTGCTCGATTTCGGCAAAGAGCCGGCACGAGCCGGGGTAGAGCGTGTTGTCGAGATCGAAGATCCAGGTTTCGATCGCGTTCAGGGGGGACCCCGCCGGGCGGGCGAGGGAAGGTGAGGCGGCGCTTTCCATCGCCCGCAGATATGCAGCAGGAAGGCGCGCTTGTCGATGGTTCGATGCCGATCCCCGTGTGCGCCAATCCTTGACGCCGCCGAGCATGTCATCCTCATGCCCGGCGGCATCAGGCTCGTTTTCGCTCGTGAAACGGGCGCCGCCGCGGACCTCGTGTGCTACCGTATCTGCGCGGGGTTTCGGGCTGCTGCCCCATTCAACTATGGCCGGAGCAAAAACAAGGCAGCCCATATCCTGCGCTATTTCTAAGCCATAATCTCCGGTCGCAACGAAGGCCGCGTGATCGAATGTCGCGACGATCCGGTCGCCGCGCGACGGCTGCGACCCTGCTTCGATCACTCGGCAGCGGCGCGCACGGGCGCCGTTATGGCGTCGGCCTTCGGGCGCGATATGTACCAATAGCCAACGCCCATGACGCCGGCGCCGGCAATGATGTTGCCGACCGTCACCCACAGCAGATTATAGCCGAGACCGCCCCAGGTGACGGTGTCGGGATGCTCGCCCAGAAGCGCGATCAGCAGCAGCGTCATATTGGCGACCGAGTGCTCGTAGCCGCTGCCGATGAAGCCAAAGAGACACCACCAGATGAGGATGCATTTGGCGGCGTCATTCGTCGTCCGCGCGGAGGTCCAGATGGCGAGGCAGACGAGCCAATTGCAGAGCGCCGCGCGCGCGACCAGCGACAGCACCGAGGCGTTCATCTTGGCGCTGGCGACGCTCATGAGGAACTGGCTCTTCGAATGCAGCATCGCGCCGCCGCCGCCCCACACGAAGACGAGCGCCAGGACGACGCAGCCGGCGAGATTGCCGATCCAGGACATTGCCCAAGCCGAGGCGAGATCGCCGAGGCCGACGCGTCCGCGCAATACGCCATGGGTCATGAACATGGTGTGACCAGTGAAGAGATCGGAGCCGGCGAAGATCACGAGAGTGAGCGCGATCCCGAACGAGCAACCCATGACGAGCGCGCGGTAAGCTGGATCGACATCCGAGCCGATGGAGAAGATGAGAATGATGCCGAGACCGACAAAGGCGCCGGCCATCATCGCGCTGACAAAAAATCCGCCCGGCGAGCGCTTTAGGAAATTGGCTTTCGCGACAGCCGTGGCGGCGAGCTGATCGACGGTATCGAGATACATCCCCCAACTCCATTGGTTTCCACGCCCGGAACTTCCGCAAGAAATATGCCAGGAAAAACCCCGTTTTTCGCTCGGACATAGGGCCGGCATTTTTGCCGACCGATCGCGGATAAAGTCGAGAGCGACACGCTTCGAGCGTTGTCCGGTGTGCGCAAACTTCGTGCAATTGACGAATTCATGCGCAATTTCTGAACGATCCAAGCGACACAGCGGCGCGAACAAGCTTTGTTTCGACGATCTGCATGCCGGGGCTGATTTGGCACTCGCCTTGCTAAATCCTCCTATGGCAGGAGGGTACTGATCGACGATGACCGATGTCGCAGGCTTCACCGAAGAGCAAAAGCAATATCTCGAAGGCTTCTTGAGCGCGATTGCGGCGAGGCGCGGCCTCCAGCCGGCAAATGCGGCAGAGCAGGGGACGCCCGGTGCCGATATTCATCGCGCAGCGCAAGACCGGTTCATGGCGGCGGGAAAGAAATTGACACCCGAAGAGGAAGCGAAACGCAAATCGCATCCGCTCGATATGTGGGACGAGTTGCGCGCGGAAGCCGCGGAAGGGCGCTTTCCCAAGGGCACCGACATCTTTCGCCACAAATTCTTCGGCCTCTTCTATGTTGCACCGGCGCAGAACGCCTTCATGTGCCGGCTGCGCATTCCCAACGGCATCCTCCTTGCGCATCAATTGCGTGGGCTCGCGGCGCTCGCCGAGCGCTGGGGCGGCGGCTATGCCGATGTGACGACGCGCGCCAATCTGCAAATCCGCGAGATCAAGCCGCAAGGCATCGTCGAGATGCTGACGGGTCTGCAGGATCTGGGGCTCACCTCGAAAG